>CAJXQP010000040.1 GCA_913058275.1 uncultured Gammaproteobacteria bacterium
ATCAAGCGCTTCGACCGAGCGGATGATCAGCGTATTCACATGGAAGACTTCGCGCAAATTCTGGTGAAGTACCCGCACGAAAAATACACCTCCGCTAATTACGAAAATATCGGCAAAGTCATTTATGACTTTCTGGCGACGGGCTCGCCGACGCTCAACAGTTCGCGAGGCGATTACTGGTGAATATTCTCTTGGTAAATGGCGATGCACATCTCAAGAACTGGAACCTTCTATACTCCGATAAGATAACGCCACGGTTGTCTCCTGCTTACGATATAGTCACAACCAATGTCTATATCGAAAACGAAACCCAGTACGCGCTCAATCTCGGTAAAACGAAGGAGTGTTATACGGTCACCATGGAGCACTTTCAAACGTGGGCAGATAAGTCAGGTATTCCATGGCGAGCAATAAAGCCACATTTGGATGACACGCTGAGGAAGGCAAGGGGACTTTGGCCTGAAGCGCTCAAAGCGCTGCCGATGGAGGATGCCCATAAAAATGGGCTTAGAACGCATTGGGGCAAGCTTCAGGAAGACTTTAAGATTGATGCCGCAGAATGAACGTCCTCTCAGTTAGCAAATAATTAAGATACACACCATATGCTATTAGTAGCTGCTTGGTTTAATTCTGAGAAAGCGACTATCTGTTAACAATAAGCGCGTAACTAATTTTCAAACATGGGTGTAACGAAGCGATGCAGCATAAGGCGCTTATGATTCAAGGCAATGGACTTGTCCCTTTCAAACTTGCCGCTCGCCTATGCGGTATTCCCAAACAAGAAATACTAAAACGCGCTATAAAATTTCTGAAAAACACACGTAATTCGAATCCTGCCCCCGCCACCATAAATACTTCCCGTAACGTCCGAGAAGACTTCTAAGCCCACTACTTGTTTGTGGGCTTTTTTGTGCCTTTTGATCCGCCGAGTTCTTAGCTTGCTAGAGAGGAGATTAATGCTAGAGCGGAAGAACCGCCTATCCAAAGCCCTACGGTAAATAGTACCGGATTCACTTCACTCCACTCTTTGACGGAGGGGATGTAAGCCCTAGCACCTAACAAGATGATCATCCACGCAAGCGCTGGCCAGTAGGACTCATCCATTGGGAACACTATAAATCGAAGAGTGTTCGGAACGGCACTTCAGCTCCGGTAACTTGGATCAGCAGCAACCCGAAAATACCGCACAGTGCAAACATGCTTGTAGCGCCAGCTGATTTAAATCCTGACCCTATCATGCTTATGGTCATGGCAAGCCACATGAAACCTATCCAGCCCCATATCAACCAACCGAAAAGAGATGAAAGGTATTCTATAATCATATTTTACGATCCTGTAGTGGTCTACTAATTGGCGACTGGTCCTCAATGAGCAGTCCGTTCTTTCGATCGCTATTGTAAGTGCTTAGGGGTAACTAGAACAACAGTGATAGCGAAGTCATGCTCTCCCGATTAATGAAGTTCTACCTTAGGGTTGTGAGGTTGTCGCTGCAGTTCGACTTAGTCAACGCCAGTGCTTATCGGAATAAATCGGGCAGGTTAGAAAACTGAGGAGCACAAGCATTGCCTCCAAGGAGCCACACACTTTATATTTGAGCCCAAAGATCTTTTTTATGACTGGGCAGTTTAATAATCATCTATGATCGATCTCGTTGTAATATTTGAAATAATTCCCTATGCTCACCTCATGATTCCAGCTATTGAAACTTGTGATTGCCGACTTCAATCGTCCCAGAATAAGCCGCGAATATAACAAAGAGGCGCCGACATTGTATTTTTTTAACAAGGAAAATTAGCATGAATAGGAAAGCCGCATTGCCTTCATTTATATATTTAATTCTGTTTCCCCTGCTAGGGGCTTCGGCAACTGTATTTTCGCAGTCAGATGACGATGCCCTCGCCGTACTGGTACCCGGTGGAGGAACTTATAGCCGTTCAATAGACTCGAATTCCGGCCTTGCTCAGACATTTTTCGATCAAGGCTTGCGAATGGCATGGGGATTCTATTTCCCTGAATCAATCGCCTCTTATCAAGAAGCCTCGCGGCTAGATCCTACAAACCCGATGCCTTATTGGGGTGTAGCACACGCCGCAGGCCCTAATCCCAATAGTAGGTATGTAAATTTGCCGGATGATCCGCAAGGAGCAGGTTTGGCGGCGATCCGTCAGGCGCTTGATCTAGCGAGCAATGGGAGCCAGCTAGAACAGGATCTAATTAACGCTACATTTGTGCTCTACAACAAAGACGCGATACCCGATAACAGGGAAAGAGACTTTGCTTTTCTAGCTGCGATGCGCAGTTTGCACGAGAAGTATCCGAACGACGCCGATATTGCGACAGTCTTCGGTGAAGCTTATATGAACACCACGCGATGGGATTATTGGGAATCTGATGGTTCTGCTAAACCCGGTGCATTGGAAAGCAAAGCTGCACTAGAGGCTGCTATGGTAATTGAGCCTGATCACCCCGGCGCTAATCATCTCTATATCCACTTAATGGAAGGTTCTGGTCAGCCTGAACTCGCTATGCCGTCGGCACAGAAGCTTGAAGCGACTCTGCCCATTTCAGGCCATATGGTTCACATGCCGGGACATATCTATCTCCGTGTAGGAGAGTATGAAAAAGCGATTTTATCGAACGAAAGATCTCAAATAGTCGATGATCAGTTTGCAGAAATATGGGGTGACACTAATTTCCCTATGATCGGAACCTACCCTCTCTCCCATAAAATCCACAAACCTCATGCCCTCGATTTTGTTCGTTACGCCAACATGCTTCAAGGAAACTATGAGGGTGCAAGCGCAGCAGCCATTCAAAATTCGGGGGCAGGTATAGGATCTTTGGGCGGCAACAATAAGAATTCAGCACATGTCTGGATAACGGATAAAGTGTTCGGCAGGTGGGATGAAATACACGCGAATAATGCGACGAATAAAGAGCTAGCCAATACGCCCTACTTAAAGGGCATGTGGGCCTACGTAATGGGCAGCGCCCATGCCGCCAAAGGGCATATTGCGCCTGCAGAGGCTGAACTTGCTCTTTTACGAGAACAAATTACAGCGGACGGTGTCAATGAATCTGGAGTTGGTCCAACTCCGGCAGACCATGTTCTAAGTCTTGCAATGCACGCATTATTCGGTGAGATCGAGGAGGCGAAAGGCAATTTTGATAATGCAATCATGCATTTTGGTCACGCAGTTGAGTATCAAGATAATCTCAGTTACACAGAGCCGCCAGACTGGTCGCAGTCAATCCGCTTATATCTTGGAGCCGCATTATTAGCTTCGGGTCGAGCGGAAGAAGCGGAAGAAGTCTACCGTAAAGATTTAGAGTGGAATCAGCGTAACGGCTGGGCGACATTTGGCTTATATCAATCGCTTGAATCGCAAGGCCGAGCCCAAGAAGCGGCGATTGTTAAGCGACAATTTGATGAGCTCTGGCGAAACAGCGATGTCGAGCTTGTAAAGTCAAGGATTTGAGCCTCGTTGACTTGAATTGCGACTTCCTATTTGGATGCTAAATATATCTGAATAGGAAGAGCGTATGCACCGTAACTATGCGATTAAGATAAATGAGGTCGCAAAGACAAGGAGGTAGTATGCTCGGTATAAAGATAAGATTTTTAAGAGCGCGCTGGTTGGTTGCGCTCGCTGCCCTCTTGCCAATTCTCTCTTCTTGTGGGCGAAGCCAAACAGAAGGTTCTTTGAGTTTAGAGAGTGAAGCGGTTCATCTTCTAGACGAGCCCAGGCATCGAACTGTCTATCATGAGGAAGATTTCTATCTATTGGACGTGCAGTTAAATCCGGGTGACGAATCATTAGAGCACTTACACGATCAAGCGATTTTGCTTACGCGGTTAAGCTCTTCTTCTGGTCCATTAAAGGGCGAGGTCAGCGCTGTTACTGAATATGCTTCATCACCGTTTACGCACAGTATAAGAAACGAAGGCGACTATCTTCTAAGAATTCTAGCGTTGGTAAACTCTTCATCAGGATCCGTGCAGCAAGACGACCTGCCTACCGGTTTTAATGTACTACCTCAACTCGAGGATCAATGGTTCCGATCGTATAGATTGGAATTAGAACTCGAAGAATCGACCCCCATAATTCGCCATCAAAATTCCGGATTCATTACTCAGGTGTCCCCAGGAATGATTCACATTGAGCGTGAGGATGGAATAACGGAGGAACTCAGGCGTTCTGGAGATTGGGAATGGCAGCGAGGAGAAATAGCATACCGCCTTACGAACGTAGGCAATGGGCCCGTTTCTGTGGTCATTAATGAAGCACGAAAGCGAAAAAAAATTAGAGAGTAGGGAAAGAATGGGATGTACATTTCGATGGTAAAAATCGGTCTACTCATTGTCATTTTTTTAAGCTGCAACGCCTTTGGACAACTCGCAGAACACAACAGTGAGGGTCTCGCGTTCGGGCACGTTCGCCTCAATGTTTCGGACACGCAATACCATACTTCACTTTGGGTAAATCACTTTGGCGGGGTAGTAGCCTACGAAGGCGAAAGCACGATCATCCAGTTGCCTAACATGATGCTATTGTTAACTAACGATGAGCAATCGATAGGATCGCGCAGAACAGTCATGGATCACATAGGATTCAAGGTGCGAGATATCGAAACTTTTTTAGATAAATGGCGGTCAGCTGGCTTCGAAGTCGGGCGAGAGTTTATAGGAGCCGAGGGCCAAAAGAACGCGTACATCACAATGCCTGATGAAATTTACGTCGAACTACAAGAAGATCAAGCGCTTCCAGTGGCCGCCACTGCCTATCATCTACACTTTTACACGTCTGAATATCAGTCTCTTCTCGATTGGTATCTCTCTGCCTTTCACCTATCCATTCGATCCCGTGGCAGTATTTCGACAACGACAAATGTACCGGGAATGAATTTGAGCTTTGCTGACTCATCCACGACGCGATTCGCCACTAGCGGCTCTGCGATAGATAGCATTGGTTTTGAAGTCAAAAATTTGGATAGGGCAATACAGACACTGCGAGATAAGCAAATATCTATCGCGCCTCCCTCGAAATTTCTTACCTCGTTGGGGATAAAGTCAGCAGCATTAACCGACCCGTCTGGAGTTACGATAATTCTGACTGAAGGATTAATGAATTTCCCTTAAGCGAGCAAGTGAGTCGGGTATACGAATGAAACGCCGGCGCTTTATACAAGATTTTGGATGGCTTGGTGCGGGACTCGGACTAATTCCCGCATGCACCACGACTCCGGCAGATACTAAGCCTAGCAAGATCTCTAAAGTTGAAAATTACTTTGGAGAATGGCAGACACAGGACGGCCTACCTGTGTTTGATTATCTTATTGATCAAGACGCTGATCTGAATTCGCTATGGGATCCGATTGATCGGCCAGAAAACCGTCGCCATTTCCATGTTATTGGAAATCGGGCATTGCAAGTCGTCGCCTCTAATAGGGGAGACATTGGAATATTCGAAGAAAGAGAAGGTCACCGCTGGCTGTTCTATCAAGATGATCTTTACGGCTGTGGTCATTCGCTTATCCTTGAATCGGGAGGAGTGCGTTGGGGGTCTCTATACTCTGATCGTCCGAGAGACACTGTACCTCTTCGGCAATTTGGCCCCACTCATTTCTCTGTCCACTCAGAATACGAAGGATTGAGGTTAGAGAGGACTATTTTGTGTCCGGAAGGCGATCGGTCGTGGGTTTTGGTTAAGGTTCAATTAACTTTATCGCTAGACGCAGAGCCGCGCCAATTGACTCATATCGAGTCATGGCCGCTGCGCCCGAGATTTCTAAACACATTTCAGCCCGACGAACTGCGTGACAAAGCAGCTTTGCGAGTCAGTTACGACATCAATCGCTCGGTGCAAAAAATCGTCGCACAAGAGATTTTCAATGAACCAGCAGAGACGATAGGAGCGCCTGCGACATTACTGCTCGAGGACTTAAGCCCAGAAAATAGCGGGCAGATGTCCGCATTGGAAAATGATCAATGGCCTACACTGCAAATTGAAACTGGACTCGACTTAAAGCCAGGTGATACCCAAACTTTATGGTTTCGTGTCGGGCGTTCGACAGGTGAAGAAATCTCGTCGCCTGAAAGTTTCTATGAGCAGCAGCTCAATAAGGTGAGGTCAAGAGTCCCTAAGACAACGTCTCTCAGCGTCCCTCATGTTGCTCGCGAAATTCCATGGCATGTCGCCATGCTTTCGGGCGGGGCGAACAAAGACGCGATCCTAGGTGGGCACACCTTGAATCAGTCCTCAGTTTATGGGTTTGGCCTAGGTGGGAATGCCGCTGCACGAGACTCTCTTCAACACGCGATTCCACTGGTTTATTCCGAACCTGACCTTGCGTTGTCTGTTCTTCGCAATACTTGTACCTGGGGCAGCCCAGACGGAGACCTGCCTTACGCTCTGACAGGAAATAAGAAGCCTCTTACCCAATTGCTGCGTCCCTCTGACCAAAACCTATGGGCGCTGTGGTTAGCGAGCGAATACGCGGCAGTAACCGGTGACTTGGCCGCGTTCGAGCTTCCTCAGCAATATCACCCTGATTATTCTGCGGCGAGTACGACGCTTAAAGATAATTTAAAAAAGCAGGCTTATTTTTTTATTGATTATGTTGGTCGAGGCCAGAATGGTCACGTACGTATTTTAAATAGCGATTGGAACGATATGGTTCTTCAAGACCCGATGATCGACAAGAACTCGATGATCGAAAAGGGAAGTTCGGTCCTGAACTCGGCAATGGGTAGCTGGGTGCTTAATCGATTTGCGCCGCTAATGGAGAACTTAGGAGAGCGCGACACGGCAGATCTTTGCCGGAGTGCTGCGCATCAATTGCGCGAGTTGGTCGCCGCCAGTTGGAATGGACGTTGGTTCGACCGGGGCTATGGCCCGCCTACTGAATCTCAGCCCGAAGGTACTGTGATCGGTCGAGATAGATGTTGGTTGGAGGTTCAACCTTGGGCGATCTTATGTGGAGCCGCATCAAGCGAACAATCAAAATCCCTCGTCGAAATATTTAAAACTGGGCATTGTATGCATAGTCCCTTGGGAGCGCGGGTTATTTGGCCTCCCGACTTAAGCAATAGCCGGGTAGGAGAGGGGACGCTTGGTGGCATTTGGTACTCTATTAACATGACGCTTATCTGGGCCACGGCAAAGATAGACCCAGAATTTGCCCTCGCGCAGTGGGAAGCGATGTCTTTGCAGCGCCATGGAGAAGCTTATCCATCTGTCTGGGAGGGCACTTTATCGGGTCCTGATGCCTGGAATGCACCGGAGTCGCCGCGCGCTGGGCGGACATGGTCGACTCCCGCATTCTCTATGCAGTCATTTCCCGTGAGTAACATGCACAGCCATTCTCAGCCGGTACTAGCCTGGCTGAGATTGCTAGGAATTGAACCTACAACAGAGGGCACCCTCGCTGTTAGGAGTTCTTATGAAAAAGCGCTGGGTTCTTATGTCAGCAGTACTTTCAGTGCTTCTTTTTAACATTGCGTGATTTTTCTGGACTCAGCACATTATCGGTCAATGTACGCAAAATCTAGAGGTAAGCAACGGCGGTCGCGAGCCCTGCTGCCACTTCGCGCGAAGAGAATTTTTCCAGAAGCCCTATACGGACTCATCTCTGTATCGCTGAGGTTAAAGTGCTTCGTTAGTAGCAAACGGGTTTAGAAAAGGCTTTGGGGCGTTCTCCGCCTAAGGAGCTGCCATGGAAGATTAATGATCTATGTATGACTCATATTGCATTCATGCGCGCTATCAATGACCACTAGCTGCCTGGCTTGCGCCCCAGTGAATGACAAAACCTCGTCGCCCAATGCAGCCAGCGTGGCGATGATCGCTTACTGTGTCGTGCGAAAACTCGCCTATCGTGCCTAATTAACGAACAGTAATTTTTTGCCAATACTGGCGCTGTTCCTGCATAGTCTTGTAGGTTAGAAATAGTTACCGCCCCGACAACTTCAGAAACTAGGAATCGTGAGTAGAGCCGCCATGCATTTATTCAGAAAACTGCTTAGATCATCAACACTTTTGCGCAAATGCTACATTGGTGCCGTATTTTTTTGCGCACTCGTATCGGGCATTCATGCTGCCAATGCACAAGAAATGCCCACAATCGGCGAGACCGTTGCAGGCAACACAGCAATAGAGGGCTATTTCAACTTATATTGGGATGATGCCTCGGGCAATTTATACTGGGAGATCGACAAGCTCGACACCGAATTTCTCTATCAAATATCGATGGGCTCCGGCTTAGGTTCAAACCCGATTGGTATCGATCGAGGTCAGCTTCGCGGCACTTATGTACTCGCCGCTCAGCGTGTGGGTCCGAGGGTGTTATTAGTTGAGCCCAACTACCGGTACAGGGCAACGAGTGACAATCCTTTAGAGGTGCAGGCAGTCAACGATGCGTTTGCGCCTTCGGTTATCTGGGGCTTCGATATCGTCGCGGCCGAAGGCGACAGTGTGCTGGTTGATGCCACCAATTTTTTCCTGCGCGATGCGCGCGATGTCGTTGGGCAGATTGCGAGAAGCAATCAGGGCGCGTTCTCGCTGGATACCTCACGTAGCGCACTATTTTTGGACAATACCGCGGGCTATCCAGAAAACGTCGAAGTCGAGGCGATGCTGACATTCACGAGCAGCAATCCTGGCAACTTGGTTAATTCGGTTGCCGCTAGCGGAAATTCGATAACCCTTCGCCAACATCATTCGATCGTAAAACTGCCAGACGACAATTTCGAGCCTAGGCTAGCTGATCCGCGCATCGGCACGTTCGGTCCCACTATCCAAGACTACGGCACAGATATCGATACCGACAAGAATGTCCGTCTCGTTGCTCGCCATCGTCTAGAAAAAGCCGATCCCACTGCGGCGCGCTCGAGAGCGGTTGAGCCCATCGTCTATTACGTTGATTCAGGCACACCGGAGCCGATAAAAACGGCGCTGATCGAAGGCGCCTCGTGGTGGAATCAGGCCTTTGACGCGGCCGGATTCATCGATGCGTTTCAGGTGCGCGAACTGCCCGCAGGAGCGGATGCTCAAGATGTACGCTACAACATGATTCACTGGACGCATCGCCGCACGCGCGGCTATTCCTACGGTGGCTCGGTACAGGATCCGCGTACGGGCGAGATCATCAAGGGTAATGTTAACCTCGGCAGCCTGCGTCTGCGCCAAGACTATTTGATGGGTCAGGCGCTGGTGCCCGCTTTCGTTTACATGGCAGATGTGGTCGCGGATACCTCGGCTTCGGTGAATATGGCGCTGGACCGTGTGCGGCAGCTGTCGGCGCATGAGGTTGGGCACACGCTGGGATTTCCACACAACTATATTGCCAGCGCCTATGGCCGCGAGAGCGTGATGGACTATCCTGCACCGTTAATCGAGATCACAGACGATGGCCGCATCGACCTGTCGAATGCCTATGTGCAGCGTATCGGCGAATACGACAAGCTCGCCGTGCGCTATGCCTACTCGCAGTTCGCCCCTGATGCCGATGCAGCCGAGGAGCTCGCAGCAATCGTGCAAGAAAGCCTCGATACCGGCCTGATCTTCATGGACCACAATAACAATAATTTCCGCGGTGCCGGGCATCAATTCGCAGGAGTCTGGGACAACGGCGACAACCTTGTAGAGCATCTCAAGCACGAGATCGAAGTTCGCCGTATTGGTTTGGAGAATTTCAGTCAGAACGTTATTGATCGCGGCACACCGATTTCGGAACTCGAGTGGGCGCTATTGCCGCTATACATGCATCATCGCTTTCAGTTGAACTCTGCTGCACAGAGCGTCGGCGGAGCGGACTATCGCTACGCCGTTCGCGGCGACGGTCAGTTACCGCTTACTATTGTGGAGGCTGACGAGCAGCGTGACGCGCTCGAGACCGTCTTGTCTACGCTCACGCCTGAGTTCCTCGCAATCGATCCCGAAATTCTTAAGATGCTGCCGCCTTCTGCCCATCGCTACGCTACCGGTGAGGCTTTTCCCGGCCGCACTCAACTGCTTTTCGATCCGCTAGGGGCGGCGGAAGCTGCGGCGAGTCTCACGCTCGAGATTCTGCTACATCCCGCTCGTATGGCGCGACTCGTCGCCTACGGCAGCCTAGGTGACTACCCGAACCTCGAGGAGGTAGTCGATCGTTTGCTCGAGGTGACCTGGGATGCGCCAGCACAGGGGAGTGACTATCTCACGCAGGTGCTGCACGTAGCACAGCGCGTCACAATCAACGAGATGATGACTCAGGCCACGAGCGATGAAAACTCGGGAGAGGTGAGGGCGGTGCTTACGCAGGCGCTAGCACGACTTGCTAGCAGGCTTGAGCGCATACGCAGCCCCAGTTCGCATCAAGCTACTGCTGTGGCAGACATTCGACGTTGGCAGGCAGACCCGACGCGGAATGTGCCAGCCAAGGCGCTGACAATGCCGCCGGGGGACCCTATCTGATTGCAGTCGTTGGGGGCGGCTCTTTGTAGGCTGTTGAGAGGTGAACGCACCTGCTGCAAGTACGAGGTAAGTCTCGATTTACGAATAACAAGTTACCGGCGATACTGAGTGTCGATTCCTTATAAGAGCAAATTATGCCCAAGTTAATTGCAAAACAGTTTAGTGCCGGTCTCGGACTGCTTGTAGCGCTAGCCACACCTGCGCACGCGCAGCAGCAAGACACCTACGACTACTGGCAGCCTCAGCGCGAGATGATTAGCCGCGGTCAGCAGGCTGTCTTTATGTGCAATGGGCTGTTCACGTCCGAGCGCACGCTTGAGCAGGTGTTTGCCGATGAGTTGGCGTTTCTGCCGAATCCTATTGGCACTGCAGAGGGCGGGGACTATAGCGTCGACTGGGACTTAAAGGCTGTCGAAATTGGTGCGCCGGGCGCCGCGCCAACAATGCGTGCGGTGTTTCGCGAAGGCAATGGCTGCATCATTTTGCCGCCAGACCAAACCCTTGCAGATATCGACAAGCTGCCGGAACTAATCTTGCCTTACCCGCCTGGCAATCCTGCGCGAATCCCTTGGCCGGACGGCGATCTCGTTGAAGAGAAACCGCTCCCTGCGACTATCGATCAGGCCGCGCTGCTTGCCGCATCCGACTGGGCGTTCGACCGAGAGACACCCGAGCAAAAAACGATCAGTCTATTAATCGTGCACAAAGGTGAAATCGTTCACGAGCGCTATGCAGCTGGCTTCGATATGACGACGCGTACGCGAACCTGGTCGACGGCAAAGAGTATTGGCGCAACGCTTATCGGAATGCTCGTCGACGAAGGCAGGATGACGCTCGATGCGCCGCTTGGCTTCGACTGGTTCCCCGCGGCTGCCTCGCCAGAAGCTGATCCGAGAAACGAGATCACCCTACGGCATGTGTTAAATATGTCTAGCGGTCTCGAGAGTATCGACAATAACCGCCTCGAGTACGCAACGGGCTCTGGCCTCTCCTATTGGGCGGGCGCGAGCTCTGTTACGGGTGCACGCAGTAGGGCGCTGATACGCGAGCCCGGCGCGCGGTTCGATTACGAAAATTACGATACGCTGCTCGCGGTTTATGCAATGAAACGCGCGTTGGGCGGCGAGAAAGACTATGCCGAATTCCCGCGCAAGGCGTTGCTCGATCGTATCGGTATGCGCAACACGCTGGTGAGCACCGACAGGTTCGGCGATTTCATTCTCAGCAGTCAGGTTTACACGAACGCGCGAGACTTGGCTCGCTTCGGCTTGCTCTATCTCAACGAGGGCGTATGGAACGGAGAGCGCTTATTGTCAAAAGAATGGATCGATTTTGTCCGAACCCCCGCTCCGTCGACAGCAGAGATCGACAGCATTTATGGCGGCCAGTGGTGGCTTGTGCCAGATGGTCGAGATGACGTGCCCAATGACTCGTATTCCACCTCAGGCAATCGTGGGCAATTCACCATCTTGGTGCCAAGCCATGATCTCGTTATCGTAAGAAGGGGGCTAGACTATGGCAGACAGGGCTTCGATCGCTGGGATTTAACGAGAGAAGTGCTGAAAGCCATTAACTAATTTTCTGCAAAAGACTGTCAATTGACGCTTTGGCATCGCCGTAGAACATTTGCGTATTCTCTTTAAAGAACAAGGGGTTTTCTATTCCGGAGTAACCGGTGCCCCTGCCGCGCTTACACACAAACACGGTTCGGGCTTTCCATACCTCTAGCACCGGCATGCCGGCGATTGGGCTGCCCGGATCATCCTGCGCCGAGGGGTTAACAATGTCATTCGCGCCGATCACGATGACGACATCGGTTTGAGGGAAATCATGATTGATTTCTTCCATCTCCAAGACAAAATCGTAGGGCACTTTGGCTTCTGCCAAAAGAACATTCATATGCCCCGGGAGTCTGCCCGCAACGGGATGAATAGCAAAACGGACGGTTTTGCCTTTCGCGCGCAGTCTCTTGCTTAGCTCTGAAACAGCACCCTGCGCCTTCGCCACGGCCATGCCATAGCCAGGCACGATGACAACGCTGTCTGCGTCGTCCAATTCCTGTGCCACGCTATCGACGTCGGCTTCGCGCATTTCGCCTGAGATGCTGGCAGACGATTCTGATTCACCGCCCCATCCGCCCAAAATAACCGAGACGAAAGAGCGGTTCATTCCTTTGCACATAATGTACGAAAGAATGGCGCCGGAGGAGCCAACCAAGGCACCAGTCACGATAAGAAGGTCATTGCTGAGTGTGAAGCCGATTGCGGCGGCGGCCCAGCCCGAATAGGAATTTAACATCGAGACAACGACAGGCATGTCTGCGCCACCGATTCCTAGGATGAGGTGGCAGCCTAACGCGCCGGCGATTAGCGTGATCAGGATTAGCGTCCACAGTCCGCCACCCACGAGGTATAAATACCCAAGCCATACGCACAGCAGAATAGCCGCGAGATTTAAGATATGCCGACCAGGCAAGGTAAGGGGAGCCGAGCTGAGCCGCTCTGCGAGTTTGCCGTAGGCGATAAGCGAGCCTGTGAAGGTGATTGCGCCAATAAAAAGACTCAACACCATTTCTACTTTGAGGATGCTTAATTCGACAGATGACTTAGCTGCAATCGTCGCGGCAAACCCGGCCAACTCACTGACTGTCGCCGAATCGATCGCCGCTCTGGCGACAGTTAATTCGAGGTGAGCGTTGATGCCGATAAAAACAGCGGCAAGACCCACTAAACTGTGAAAGCCGGCCATTAACTCCGGCATCTGCGTCATCTGCACGCGGTTGGCAATACTCCAGCCACCAACGCCGCCTAGGGCGATCATAATGCCCATCAGCACCCACTGCCCTCCAGCTGCTCCTACGGTGGCTACGACGGCCAAAACCATCCCGATAATGCCATACCAAATGGCGCGCTTAGCTTTTTCTTGGCCAGATAATCCACCTAGCGCAAGAATAAAGAGAATAGCCGCTACAACATAGGCAGCTGAAATAAGACCTTCGTAACTGTGCATAACCTAACTCCGTTGGAACATGGCAAGCATTCGGCGGGTCACCAAAAATCCGCCGAAGATGTTGACCGAAGCGATCAAAATAGCGATCGAGGCGAGAGTCATCACGAGCCAGCTGCCAGAGACAACCTGCAGCAAAGCCCCAACGATGATGATCGAAGAAATAGCATTAGTGATTGCCATTAACGGCGTATGGAGAGAATGAGAGACGCCCCAGATAACGTGAAAACCAATAAAAATGGAAAGCACGAAAACAATAAAATGCTGCATAAAACTGGGCGGCGCGACATAGCCTAACGCAAGGCATAAGAACCCGCCCACTCCAAGCATTAGCGCTGTGCTGTTAAGCGATCGCTGCAGTTCTCGGCGCTCGCGGTCAGCTTTCTCGGCGCCGGTTTCTACGACTTCCTTAGCCTTGGGCGCCGACGCTGCAATCGCCTGAATTTTTGGCGGCGGTGGTGGCCAAGTGATCTCGCCTTGATGCGTAACCAAGGCGCCGCGAATAACATCGTCCTCCATGTCTATTACTGCGACGCCGTCTTTGTTAGGCGTAAGATCGTCGATCATGTGGCGAATGTTGTTGGCGTAAAGAGTCGAGGACTGCGCGGCCATGCGACTTGGGAAGTCGGTGTATCCAACAATGGTAACGCCATTGTCGGTTACAAATTTCTCGCCAGGTTTTGTCAGTGCGCAGTTGCCGCCACGCTCAGCGGCGAGGTCAACGATGACAGAGCCCTGCTTCATGCTCGCAACCATGTCGTCAGTCCACAGCTCTGGCGCGGGGCGATTAGGGATGAGCGCCGAGGTGATAACGATATCTACAGAGGGCGCGAGCTCACGAAATTTCTCGCGCTGCTTGTCGATAAAAGCTTGGCTAGAGGGCGGCGCGTAGCCATTGGTAGCCGCGCCGTCGAGTTGCTCTTCATCGAATTCCAAGAAAACAAATTCTGCTCCCATCGATTCGATCTGTTCCGAGACTTCGGGGCGCACATCGAACGCCAGCGTAATAGCAC
>CAJXQP010000041.1 GCA_913058275.1 uncultured Gammaproteobacteria bacterium
CTCGTGGGCTCGGAGATGTGTATAAGAGACAGGTTCACCCTTGAAGCGTACATAGGGCTCGATGATAAATCCGTCGATAAATTCAGTCACTGTATTCGCCAGCGCCTCCCAGTCCTCGAAATTTAGTACCACCCCAAAATGTGGCACCGGCACACCGTGCCCATCTACACCATTGGCGATACTAGGCACCTTGCCGGAATTTCCTATGGCAGGGTTGAGGTGGGTGACCAGCTGATGTCCGAATAAATTGAAATCGATCCATTCCTGAGCACTACGGCCTTCGAGCAGGCCCATCTTTACGCCGTAAAAATCTCTAGCTTCATCGATGTCGCGTACCTGAATAGCTAGGTGGAAAGGGGTGAGTGGCATAGTGTCTCCGTAGGTTTGCAAGGGGCTCAGAGCCAAAATACAGCAGTTTCAGAGCCGGGAAAAGTGCTGTTTTCATGTCCGGGCCATACTGCTGTAAACAGTGCCTAGAGCGTTGCCAGAACAACAGGATAGCCGTTAAATCGGCTTGTGGGATGAGCGATGTTATAAATTTATCGAACTGACTGCTGAAACTGCTGTATTTTTGCCCTGACCCCGTTTATTTTAGACAGGATACACATAGTACTTGGAGAGTCATAAATGATAATAATAAAACGACAAATTTCGATATTCCTTCTAGCCTTGGGTGCGCTCGTCTGTGCTCCCCTCGCTTTGGGGCAAACCGGTACCAGCGTGGCAGAAGGAGACTGGCCGTATTACCACGGCAGTGAAACCTCTCTGCGTTATTCGCCTTTGGATCAAATAAACGCCGAAAATGTTGCCGATCTAGAGATAGCCTGGAGATTCTCCACGGAGAACTTTGGTCCTTCAGCAGATTTCGTGAATCCATCTACGCCCCTAGAAGTTGATGGGGTTCTATATGCGAATATCGCTAGTACCCGCAATGTAGTGGCGCTGGATGCCACGAACGGTCAAGTACTGTGGTTGTGGAGGTCTAAAGAAGGCGATCGATTCGACAATGCGCCGCGCAAAGGTTCTGGGCGTGGAGTTGCGTTCTGGAGCGACGGTGACAAGTCGCGAGTAATAGACGTTACACCTGGGTATCAGTTGGTGTCACTAGATGCCGCGACTGGCATTCCTGATCCGACTTTTGGCGAGAATGGCATCGTGGACTTGTATTTGGGTTTGCGCAACGCTGACGATCCACGCTATCCCTACCCAGATATTGGACTTTCTGCGCCACCCTTAGTCATGAATGATGTCATCGTGGTCGGGGCTGCACACAGAACAGGCGGTCGACCGCGATCTAAGTTCAACACTAAAGGCGATATACGTGGCTTTGATGTGCACACCGGCGAGTTGCTGTGGACCTTTCATACCATTCCTGAGCGGGGCGAAGTTGGCTTTGAAACCTGGCTCGATGAAGGAGTCGAGTTTACGGGCAATTCCGGCGTATGGGCTCCTATTTCCGGTGATTCGGAATTAGGTATTGTCTATTTGCCAGTTGAAGACCCCACAGGTGACTACTACGGCGGCGACCGACCTGGCGCCAACCTATTTTCTAGTGGCTTAGTGGCGCTAGATGTTAGAACCGGTGAGCGGAAATGGCACTACCAGTTTATCCATCATGATATCTGGGACTGGGATGTTCCCTCAGCTCCGCTGATTACCGATCTGCCAAACGGTCGAAAGGTAGTTATGTCTGTCACAAAGCAGTCTTGGGTCTACACCTTCGACAGAGAGACTGGCGAGCCTATCTGGCCAATTGTAGAGCAGCCAGTTCCAGCAGGTGACGTGCCAGGAGAATGGTATGCGCCGACGCAGCCTTTCCCGACTCATCCAGCTCCATTTGATCGACAGGGATTCGGCGAAGATGATCTTATCGATTTTACGCCTGAGCTTCGTGCTATGGCGCTGGAAGCTATCAAAGACTTTCGTCTTAGCCCAACTATATTTACGCCGCCATCGCTAGCTGATGCGCCGGACGGTACGCGGGGCCTGCTTAGCCTGCCTTCCTCCACAGGTGGTTCCAACTGGGAAGGCTCTGCTCTCGATCCAGAGACAGGCATTTTGTACGTGCCATCAAGAACACAGTTGCAGGTATTGGCCTTGGCAAAGAACCCAGAATCTGACATCGATCTTAGTCAGGGCTTCGGCGTTCGTGTGCCGCGTATACAAGGGCTTGAGGTCGTCAAGCCTCCATACGGCCGTATAACGGCGATCGATATGAACTCGGGCGATCATCTTTGGATGATTGCGAATGCTGACACACCAGATCGAATAAAGAATCATGCGTTGCTGGAAGGTGTTGACCTGCCGCGCACAGGCGTGCCGACGCGATCGGGTATCTTTGTGACTAAGAGCCTGTTGTTTCAAGCTGAGGGTACTGGAGCGGCCGGAGCTAGTCCGATTTTCCGAGCCATCAATAAAGAAACGGGTGATATTGTTGCCGAGATTGACTTGCCGTTTAATCAGACCGGTTTGCCATTTACCTACGAGCACGAAGGGAAACAATACATTGCTATGTTTATTGGCGGCGCAGGAAATCCTGCGGAGTTGGTTGTCATGGCACTGCCTGATTAAGTCGGATAGTTAGCGAAAATACGCGCAGCCGGAGCTGCTGTTAGCAAAGGAAGTATTGGGAGGCCCAAACCGGTTTCACAATGCTTCCTTTTCTTCATTTTGGCCTTCTGAAAACCGCGAGATATCTACTTTGAACCCAATAACGCGTACGCGTCTGTTAGACTCCTTGAGGATGCCCCTAATTATCCGCTCCCTAAGGTCTGGCCAATGATGCAGATTATTCTCTCCTGTGCAGTCATTGCCGTGCTGGTCGCTTCTTTTGTATTGGTATTGCGCTGGGGAAACCTAATCCTAGTAGGGCAAATGCCTACGCGCTTTTTCGCGTTCTTTTCAATACTATTTACCTCTGGCCTTGATGTTGGCTTGATCATGTTCCCGCTGACTGAGTTTCCAATTTATGAAATTGAGGCAGCCTACGGCTTCACCAACCCACTCGCTATCGAATTCGGTTTCTGGGGATTCCTGATCTGGGTCTTCTATTTTCTAACTACATGCTATTTCTGCATTATCGAGCCGCGCGTGAAGATATTTGAGATACCGTGGGTGAAGCTCGTCAACAACATTATCATTATTGCCACCTGTGCGTTCACTGGGTTCTTGTTCTTACAGTATTTGCCCGACTATATTGTAGGCATCACACCTTTTTTCCGGTTTGCTGTTGTGGCGCTTGTCGTGTTGGCAGCTGTGTATTCCAGTACCGATATTCGCTATGTGAAAATTCTAAGTTTGTCCTCTACTTGGTTGTTCTTTGCGCTCATTGCAGTGATGTGGGCATTTGGAGGGCTGGGCTTAAACGGCTTGGCTACAAACCTTTTCCACATCAGTGACTATTTCGTGAATATCCATCGTTTCGTTCTGCCTTTCTCCGATTACCACGCGTTCTATCTGTTTTGGTGGTTTGCCTGGAGTATCATGATCGGACAGTTCGTTGCTCGTTTCGTCGATGGGCTCCGAACTTGGCAGCTTCTGCTCGCGCTCTTGCTGATTCCCTCCATACCAATCTCTCTATGGTTCTCGGTTTTATTCGGAGTCTATGAGCAAGGCTTGGAAATTTCGAGTTTTATGAATGGCTTTATGGTGCTGGTAGGAATTATTTTTGTTGTGAATTCCTTAGACTCATTGACGAGGCTGTATACCGACAACCTTCAACTCACGGTGGACCGCCTTGGCAAATTAAAATACATCGGAATGCATTGGCTCTTGTTATTCAGCCTGATTCTCTTTTACCAATTTACACCGCTGCAGATTGAATGGATTGGCTTGGTGGTCATAGGGCTTTACTTGGCTATCGCGGTGTTGATTATTCTTCGCAGACAGATGCTGGTTGATCCAGCGAACGGATAACGCAAAAAGTATGGATGAATTTGACTACATAATAGTGGGAGCGGGCTCTGCGGGCTGCGTACTGGCGAATCGGCTTTCAGCGAATTCTGCCAATAGCGTGCTGCTGGTGGAAGCAGGCGGCAGCGACCGAAACATCTTTGTGCAGATGCCCACGGCCTTGTCTTATCCCATGGCGATGGACAGGTTCAATTGGGGTTATCACTCCGATCCAGAACCGGGTTTGGATGGCAGGCGAATTTCTTGTCCTAGAGGAAAGGGCCTAGGTGGAACCTCTACAATCAATGGCATGGTCTATGTACGCGGCAACGCTCACGACTTTGAAGAGTGGGAAATGCTAGGAGCCAAAGGCTGGGGTTATCTAGACTGCATGCCTTACTTTAAACGTGCCGAATCATGGATTGGAGGGGGCGATACCTATCGCGGAGGAGAGGGCCCCCTAGGCGTGTGCGGTGGCAATGACATGCGCTTGAATCCCTTATACCGCAGCTTCATCAATGCCGGTGTAGAGGCAGGCTATCCCGAAACCAAAGATTACAATGGTGAGTATCAAGAAGGCTTTGGTCCAATGCACATGACGGTGCGAGGCGGCGTGCGGGAATCTACGGCGCGGGCCTATTTGAAACCCGTCATGCATCGATCGAACCTCAAAGTTATCACCAATGCCTTGGTGCGCCGTATTGAATTTGATGAGAAACATGCTACGGGCATATCATTGAAAACGAAGAGTGAAACAAAATCAGTGAGAGCAACGAGAGAGGTGATTTTGACAGCCGGTGCAATCGCTTCACCGATGCTTTTGCAACACTCTGGTGTTGGCAGCGAAGAAGTTCTAGATGCGGCAGGTGTAGAGTCTGTTCACAGGCTTTCCGGTGTTGGAGAAAACCTACAAGATCACCTCGAAGTGTATTTTCAATTTCACTGCAAGCAACCTGTAAGCCTAAACAACAAGCTGGGCCTAATCAGTAAGGCGCTCATAGGCGCCAGGTGGCTGTTGTTTAAGGATGGGCTCGGTGCTAGCAATCATTTCGAATCTTGCGCATTCATTCGCTCGAAGAGTGGTTTGAAATCACCGGATATTCAATACCATTTCTTGCCTGCCGCGATGCGCTATGATGGCACGCCCTCTATTCCTGGACACGGCTTTCAAGTGCACGTTGGTCCAAATAAGCCAAAAAGCCGGGGCCGCGTGAGAATAAAATCAGCCGATGCTACACAGGCTCCAAGTATTCTCTTTAATTATTATCAAACTGATGAAGACATCGAAGCCTGGCGGCAATGCATTCGCTTAACCCGCGAAATCATGCAGCAACCTGCCATGGACCCCTATCGCGGTGAAGAGATTCAGCCAGGTCTCAATGTTAGCAGTGACGCAGAAATAGATGCTTGGGTTAAACAGAATATTGAGAGTGCGTATCACCCAGCCGGTACCTGCAAGATGGGTGAGGCCAGCGATCCACTAGCGGTAGTGGACAAGAACTGTCGCGTGCATGGACTGACTAATCTAAGAGTTGTGGATGCCTCAGTCTTTCCCAGCCTACCCAATGGCAATATCAACGCGCCGGTAATCATGGTGGCAGAGAAGATTGCTGATGTGATCCTAGGCGTTGATCCGCTGCAAGCGGCAGCCGTGTCTATCAATGTACCCAAGGATTGGCAGAACAAGCAACGTGAAGGAAGTCCCGTAAGAGACGTTGGATAACATTCAACAGAGTCAGAGATGCCAAGTTGGCTTACCGCTTCATTAATTGAATCACTCTGTTAATGAGGTAGAATCAATGGCTGTTATCTAATGTGCGGTGAACTACGCATGAATGACGTCCCAGACCCGTAATGTAGACCTTGTGCTATTTGTAGTGCCCGTAGGAGACAACTTGAATAATTCCACGCGATACCCCAAACCTCGTTTTCTTTCCATAGTCATTGGCCTCACGGGCGCTCTATTGCTGTGGATGGGAGTCTTGCTATTGGCAGCTGGTGGTTCCCTCTATTATGCCTTTGCGGGTGTTGTGCTGTTAGCCAGTGCCGTTTTTCTATTCCGAGGAAATGTACGAGGTGCGCAGCTCTATGGAGTATTCCTGCTCTTTACCTATCTCTGGGCTCTGTACGAATCCGGTTTGGATGCCTGGGCATTAATGCCGCGTGTCGCTATGTTCAGCGTACTGGGTCTTTGGTTTGTTCTGCCTCGAGTCCGCAGAGGATTATTGCAATCGACGCCTGCTCCCCTGTTTCAGCAACGATCCACTCAAGCCACATTAGGAGGCTTGGCCCTACTCATAGTCTCCTTGTTTTTCAGTACGGGCTTTGAGATAGGCACGCCCAGTGCTGCCGGCACTGGCCAGGTCAATAATGCGACGGGAGATTGGTCTAATTATGGTTCCTCTAAAACCGGTACGCGCTATGCCGCGACTGATCAGATAAATCTTGAAAATATTGGCCAGTTGGAAAGGGCGTGGGAAATTCGTACAGGTGTGCCCGGCGCATTCAAAGGCACGCCGATTCAGATCGATGACGGTCTATATATGTGCACGGGGCAAAACATAATTCTGGCCCTGGACCCGGACACTGGCGAAGAGCGCTGGCGGTTCGATCCCGACCTACAGTCGCCGAAGATTGGCTTTTGGGATACTTGTCGTGGTGTGACTTACTACGAAAGCCCAGAGGCTAACCCTGCCGCCGAGTGTGCTGAACGGATTCTTACTGCGACTACTGATGCTCGTTTGATTGCTGTTGATAAGAACACAGGAATTCCCTGCAGCGGCTTCGGCGTTAATGGTGAGATCAGTCTGCTTAGCGGCATGGGCGAAGTTGTGCCGGGATTCTATTTCGTGACATCACCGCCAACTATAGCCAATGACGTTTTAGTGTTAGGTGGTTGGGTGCTCGATAATCAAATGACAGAAGAGCCATCCGGTGTAGTCCGTGGATTCAATCCCATGACAGGCGAATTGGTTTGGGCCTGGGACATGGGCCGTGAAGATAGAACTGGTCTACCGGCACCCGGTGAGAACTATACCCGCGGCACGCCGAATGTATGGAGCCTAACCAGCGCCGACGAAGAGCTCGGACTTATCTATGTGCCAACAGGCAACGCCACTCCAGATTATTTCGGCGGGCATCGCAGCGAAGCCATGGAGAAATATGCTAGCTCGATCATTGCGCTTGATGCGCGAACGGGTCGAGTTAGATGGAGCTTTCAAACAACCCATCACGATATCTGGGACTATGATGTGCCCTCGCAACCTACCCTGGTTGACATTCCTGTTAACGGCGTAATTCGTAAGGCCGTTGTCGTGCCTACTAAGCGCGCAGAAATATTTCTTCTTGATAGAGAGACTGGTGAGCCAATCGCTGAGGTGGCGGAGCTGCCGACGCCACAGACAGATATTCCCGAAGACTTCACTAATCCTACGCAGCCATTCTCAGTGGGCATGCCTTCGTTCGCCGACGAGCGCTTAACTGAGGCGGATATGTGGGGCATCACTCCTTTCGATCAGGCTGCATGTAGGCTGCAATTTAAGCGCATGCGCTACGAGGGCCCTTTAACTCCGCCAACTACAGGCCATGGTTCGCTTTACTATCCAGGCGTTGCTGGCGGAATGAACTGGGGCAGTGTGGCTGTTGATGAGGTGAATCATCTGATGGTGGTTAACACCATGAACAATCCCTCGGTGGTGCGTCTTATTCCTAGAGAAAATGTTAGGGAAAATGAAGGGTTCGGTATTGGCGGAGCACAGTCTGGCACTCCCTATGCAGTCTACTCCTTCTTCTTTCTCTCTCCTTTATTTGCTCCTTGCATTGAGCCGCCTTATGGTGAGATGGCCGTAGTTGATCTCGCATCGCAGGAGCTACTATGGCGACGACCGCTGGGTACTGCTAAGGAGCAGGGTCCGCTGGGTATTCCCAGCAGGTTGCCTCTGCCTATGGGTATGTTCTATAACGCGGGTTCAATCGTCACCGGCGGTGGTTTAATCTTTAATGCAGGTGTTGTTGATAGTACCGCTCGTGCTCTAGATGTATTTACTGGAGAAGAGGTCTGGACTGACAGCCTTCCCGGTTCGTCGACGGCCACACCAATGAGTTATGTGAGTCCGGCAACGGGCAAGCAGTATGTCATCGTTACCGTGGCTGATGGTGGTGGTGCGCTACAGCTCGAGGCGGCAGTGGACGACGATGTTGAAACCGGTGATGTGCCAGGCGGTTATGTAATTGCCTATAGCTTGCCTGATTAATAGAGACTGGTATGTCGCGCAGGTAGGCGAAAAAATTTAGATGCGCTGGATGGCGTATCAAGATTCGATGCTAGAATTCAGATTCAATATTTTTTATTTTGGGGGAGATGTAAAAGTTATGCGACGACTATCAAACAAAGACTGGGTGACAATGCTCAGCGGATTCTTTTTTCTATTTAGTGTTTCTTTAAGCAGCGCAGACATAGACCAGATGCGCTTGGATGCTATCGCGGCGGACATGCAATCTCGAATAGATGAAGAGCGTCTATCCGGAGCAGTCCTAATGATAGCCCAAGATGGTGAGCTGCAGATGAACAAGACTTTCGGTTATCAGAATGTGGAAGACCAAGTTCCTATGGCTATGGATACAATCTTCCGCATCTTCTCCATGACTAAGCCGATCACCGGCACTGCGCTGATGATTCTTCATGATGAAGGCAAGTTTCAGCTCAGCGATCCTGTATCCAAATACATTCCCGAGCTTGCCGATGTAAAGGTTTTCACGGAATCCGATGCCGGCGGCAATATGCTGACCGAAGCGGCCAATCACGAGATGACTGTTCAGGAGCTGATGACTCATACCGGCGGCATCATGTATGTTCCGCCACTATCGAGCGGACCAGTGGCCCAAGCCATGATTGCTGCAGGGATCATGAGGCCTGATATTTCATTGGCGGACCAGATAGACAGTCTCGGAGAATTACCTCTGGGATATCAGCCGGGGTCGCAGTGGGAATACAGCTATTCTGTTGATGTTCAGGGATATCTCGTTGAGGTCTTGTCGGCTCAGACTTTCGATGACTTTCTAGAACAGCGAATTTTCGAACCATTGGGCATGGTAGATACAGGCTTCTTTGTACCAGTTGATAAAGCTCATCGTTTCGCGAGACAGTACAACCAAGCTGCCACGGGTGGTCTTATGCGAACGGATACGGGGCAGTTTTTAATCAAGCCGAAGTTTTTCTCTGGGGGAGGTGGACTCACCTCAACTGCTAGTGACTATATGAAATTCGCGCAGATGCATTTGAATACGGGTGAGTTGGATGGCGTGCGAATCTTGTCTGAAGACGCGATTGCGATTATGCGCAGTAACTTGCTGCCTGAAGGTATCGACAATATTGCCAACATCTATCCTGGTAATGTCTTCGGTGTCGATTTTGCGGTCGTGAGTGATTCAGCTGCATTCAACGGAGCCCCTGAAGGCACGCATTGGTGGTGGGGTATTGCTGGTTCTTGGTTCTGGGTTGATCCAGTGCAGAATATTGTGTTCGTAGGCATGATCCAGAACGACAATGTTTTCTACTCTATTCAAACTCACGCGGCTATGCGCGAGCTGCTCTACAACTAAAGTAAAAGGGCGCCAGAGGATCAAAATTTAATCCCCCGAAATCCTTTACGCGCTATTGTTGTATTGCCATTTCCAATTTAGCGAACAACAATCATCCACGGCAGCACTATAAGGAACAGCTATCATGAGCAAAGGTCAAAATAGTAAAAAGGAAACAAAAAAGAAAGCGGCACTGACCCCGAAAGAGAAGAAGGCTGCAAAGGCTGCGGCTAAGCAGGGGAAGGGCGGGATTGGCAACTAGATTTTTGTAAGCTTGAAATTGCGTAGATAGAGTTAGGTTCTTTGTTCAGGATTCTAGTGCGTAAACGCTAACTCGTCTGTTCTTGTTTTGGATTAGTCCACATTCAAAGGAGCACTGCCTTAGAGAGCCGCAGTTGAATAGGGTTCGAGTTAGCGACAATCGTCATCACTAGATAGTATTTTACGTCGGCTACTTTTACTACCGGTAGGATCAGGCTGCTTGTGGCCGTATTAAAAGCTGTTGCAGTAAAGCCTGTTCCTTGAAGCAAATCTGCACCTGTGACTTGAAAGAGTAGCTGGCTCGGGTCAGGCAACACCAGTGTTAGCTTATAAAATGTATCAACTGCTTTTAATCGTGGCATCACCAATTCGTTCGTACTGATGTTGAATGTGCCGGAGTTGTCTACCGTAACAGGGGCAGGTACGGAAATTTTCTGCGCTTACGTAATCCTGTCTCGTAAGCGCCATTTTTGGTGGCTGCATTTTCGGTGCTAGTTGCTTCGCCTGCAAAAATACTCTATC
Organism: uncultured Gammaproteobacteria bacterium; assembly: GCA_913058275.1. Taxonomy (GTDB): domain Bacteria; phylum Pseudomonadota; class Gammaproteobacteria; order Pseudomonadales; family Pseudohongiellaceae; genus UBA9145. The sequence continues at coordinate 10,255 of CAJXQP010000041.1, forward strand.
GGAAACGGCTTTAGCTAAAGTTGCTCTATCGTCAATGGTAGATCCCACCTTTATAAAGGAATAAGCCCCTCTGGCGAATGGGTCGCTGTTCCAACGTGTAATAATCCTGTTCGTCGGCTCTGGTATGTCTGTGCCCCGCATAGTCCTTAATACGGTCATTGCCTCGACGACAATGTCGTCGTCGCTCATACTTTCAATCTCAAGACCATATGCTCCGGCATTGAACCCTAGGAGGTGGTTATTTCCGGTCGCTTTATGCCAATTCACCCACTCGTTGAAATGGCCTTTTGGCATGCTGAAGAAATTGTGCATAGTGGTGTTGTCCCAGAAGACACTGGGAAATTCGAGCCAGACTTTGTTTAGTACACCAGGGCCTAGTGCGGAAATTGAATTCAGTTTGTCGCTAGGCAGTGCAGGATTAAAAACGATGTCGCCGGACTTGAGTACGCCTAGGGGGACAGTAACGATAACCCGGTCACCACTATGGTTACCTTTATTAGTTGCTACAGTGACACCATTCGCATCATAAGTGACAGACTGAACAATTGTTTTCGTTTGGATATTTAAGCCGGTGGCTAAGAAGTTGGTGATCGCGTCAAACCCATCGGGGAACAATACGTCTCCACCAACCGGGTCGGTGCCTTCCTCGGTTCCAATCCATGACAATTCACTAGCATTCCCAGCGTATTCATGTTCCAGTGTTGTGTTGATTAACGAATTAAGTGCTCGAGTGCCTAAGTTGTTCAGTGGTCCTTGGCGAACAGCCTCATCAACTACATCCTGCACCGATGCATTGGCGTTACTCGCAGTAACAATCTTCGAAAATTGTGCTAAGACATCGTCGAAGTTTTTCTCTTGAGCAGGGGTGAGAGGATCCTCTTTGCCATCAGCATCGAAGGTGCTGGTATCGTTGTAGTCAACTAGGCCGGTTAACGGAGCCTTAATTTTAATCGCCAATTCGGTTATCGGATTGCCGGTAATCGCATGAATCCAGCTCGCACCTAAGTCTAGCGCCTTACCCGTCGATCTATCAGTCCAAATACGGCCGCCGACTCTGTTTCTAGCTTCCAAAATAACGACTTCATAACCCGATTCCTGCAGTGTTTTTCCGGCTGCAACTCCGGATATTCCTGCGCCTATTATGATGACTTTTTCTTGAGAAAAAGTGACCTGACTAGTTTTTTGTTTTCTCGAAAAACCAATTCCTGCAAGGCCTAAGCCCAGCAATACTAGTGAAGTAGGCTCAGGTACGCTTGATATGTTAACGTTCAAATTATCAAACTGTCAGGGATTGCTATAAGAGAGTGTTACCGACTAGAGGAGAGAGCGCGCCGAAAGTTAGCGTATACCACTCCAACTTCCTTCGGTTTAGATCTCAACCGCCACTTTGTAAGTAGGATCTTCGATGATATTTACATCGATTATTTTTTCGGCGTTCTTGAGTAGCTGGAGGCAGTCGGGGCTAAGATGGCGTAAATGTATCTCTTTGCCCGCTTTGAAATATCTTTCAGTGATTTTATTAAGAGCTTCTATTCCCGACATGTCATTTACACGACTCTCTTTGAAATCAATGATCACGCTATCAGGGTCGTTTGTAATGTCAAATTTCTCTGCAAACGCCTGTGCCGAACCAAAAAATAGCGGGCCATAAATCTCATAGTGTTTTACGCCGTCTTCATCAATGTATTTCCTGGCGCGAATGCGCTTGGCATTCTCCCAAGCGAACACTAATGCGGAAATGACTACTCCTATCAATACAGCCAAGGCCAGGTTGTGAAGTAGCACGGTGATTGCCGCTACCAAGATACCTACCATGTTGTCACGGTTCGGCATCTTGCCAATCGCTCTTACACTAGCCCACTCAAACGTACCTATAGCTACCATGATCATTAAGCCGGTTAGCGCGGCGATAGGCATTCTTTCTATGTATTCAGCACCGAACATGATGAAGGCTAGCAACATGATAGATGCCACGATTCCCGACAGGCGAGCCCGAGCGCCGGATGATATGTTGATCAGACTCTGGCCGATCATCGCGCAGCCGCCCATGCCGGAGAAGAAGCCCGTGACGAAGTTAGCGAGGCCTTGGGCTACTGCTTCTTTATTACTTTTGCCGCGAGTCTCGGTGATTTCGTCAATCAGATTGAGGGTAAGCAGACTTTCTATTAAGCCAACGCCAGCCACAATGAATGCGTAAGGGAAAATGATGCCCAGCGTTTCGAGGTTAAATGGTAGATCGGGTATATGAAAAGGAGGAAAGCCACCCTTGATGGAGCTGATATCGCCTACGTTGCGCGTGTCTACATCGAAACCGAGTACGATCGCTGTAACTACTAGAATAGCAACAAGTGAGGCGGGAATTGCCTTGGTGATCCTCGGTAGTCCCCAAATAATGGCCATAGTGAGTAAGACCAAGCCGAGCATGGTGTTGAAATTCGGACCAGTCATCCATTCGAGCTGGCCGTCTGTACCCATGACTTTGAAGGATGCCATCTGCGCTAGGAAGATTACAATTGCGAGCCCGTTTACGAACCCGAACATAACTGAATGTGGGACCAGACGAATAAATTTTCCCAGCTTGAGTAAGCCGGCGGTCATTTGAATAACACCGGCAAGTATCACAGTTGCGAAAATATATTCCACGCCGTGGCTCTGGGCCAAGCTCACAATCACCACGGCAATAGCGCCAGTCGCGCCGGATATCATGCCTGGCCGGCCTCCAAAAACGGAGGTAATCAAGCCGATGCTGAATGCTGCATAGAGTCCGGTGAGCGGAGAGAGACCAGCGATCAGCGCGAATGCGATGGCTTCGGGGACTAGTGCGATTGAAACGGTTATGCCCGATAGGACTTCGATGAGGACATTAATTTTTTTCGAACGATCGTACAGATTAAACAGATATTTCATCTAGGTGTTTCTTAATCCAATAGCGTGAGCCACAAGAAGCACAGAGCTTCGAGTGTAGTTAGTACTTAAAATCTTTAGGGTAGACTGCGGCCTTTCGGATAGGGAAGTACGGCAAGGGCGCGCACTTTACTATATTGAGCAGTTGAAGAGAACAATAAAGAGGGCTAAAGCACAAAATCACCGTATTTTTGCCTCAATGAGAGATGCGGTAGTTTCTCATCTGGGGATCTGGCTAATTTCACCGCTAAATATCTGCTATGATGCGCGGCCCAGACCACCAGGCTACTCCAATGAATGCCGCTGCTTTTGCAACTCTATCCCTTCGGCCCGAACTCCTAGCGAGCATTGCGACGCTAGCCTATGATTCGATGACGCCAGTGCAGGCGCAGGCTCTGCCGCATCTGCTCAGCGGCAAAGATCTTATCGCCCAAGCCAAGACTGGTAGTGGTAAAACCGCGGCGTTTGCAATCGGTCTACTCAATAAGCTTGATGCGCAGTTATATAGCACCCAGGCATTGGTACTATGCCCTACCCGTGAGCTGGCGGAACAGGTCGCGGCAGAGATTCGCAGGCTTGCGAGCGCTATTCCCAATATTAAGTTGCTCACCCTGTGCGGTGGCAAACCGATGGGTCCACAATTGGCCTCTTTGCGGCGTGATCCGCACATCGTTGTAGGAACGCCCGGGCGCATCCTGAAGCATCTCGAGAAGGAAACCTTACATCTCAATACGGTAGAAACACTCGTGCTAGACGAGGCTGACCGCATGTTAGATATGGGTTTTCTCGAGGATATTACAAAGATCATCGATAAGACCCCTGCTTCTCGACAAACGCTGTTGTTCTCGGCTACCTATCCTGATGGCATCAAGGGAATCAGCGGTAGCGTGCAGCGTGATCCAATTGAAATTCGAGTAGAGGATAGTCACCATAGTCCTGATATTGAGCAGGTCTTCTTCAAGGTCGAGAAAAGCGAGCGAATACAGACGCTTTTCAATCTGCTTGCGCACTATCAGCCAGAGTCGACTCTCATATTCTGCAACACTAAGCCTGTCTCTTATACACATCTCCGAGCCCACGAGACCGAGGCTGATCTCG
>CAJXQP010000042.1 GCA_913058275.1 uncultured Gammaproteobacteria bacterium
TCGTCGGCAGCGTCAGATGTGTATAAGAGACAGCAGTTGGACAGCGATTCAAAAAGCGCGTCCGCTTCCTGTTCGGTCATCATCTGCGCACTAACTGGTGCGGTAAATAAAAAAGAAAACCAGAGAATCAGAGCTATTTTGTTTTTTTCCATACTGAAAATTTCCTAGGGCTGATAAAGCCATCTCCATCAAGTCACTTTATTCCACAGATTCAGTCGAGTAGAGGTAGCAAAATTTCTAACGGAACTCTATCATGTTACTCCTCTCTTCTTAATAAATAATTAGTGAATTATAGAAAACTTGAGCGGAATTTTATTCCCCAGCGTCCCTCTACTTTTATTAGAATATATAGAGATTCGAAGGTTACTATTTCCGATCCATCGTCGCGAAAACGACGAACGCGAGTAGCCACGTGAGCTTTCGTATCAGTAATGTTAATAATTTCCCGCTCTACCCATTCAGAATGATGCCAATCTGTATCACTCAAATTATCAAAAATTCTTATATGAGCAGTTACAACGTCCTCCCTTGTTGCCCAATTCGACATGCTTCCGCGAGCAAGACGAAAATGAGGAACATGGTAGGTCGCAGAATGTCCAACAGGATCACTCCCGCTGAAAGAAGACATGAAATCATCAAGTACGGATAAAACTTCCTGTTCATCATTATTACTCGTAGATTGCGCAAAGCTAATCAACGGCAGCATGATGAAAAGAGATAATAACGTGATAGATTGAAGAACCTTCATAATATTTCCTATTTTTCATTTTGATGTTGGAATCAATACCGAATTCATTAGAGCATCAGATAGTTTTTGGTAACTAAAAATTCGTAAAGCCCTAGTTGGTTAGACCCTTCACTGGGCTAGGTTGATCTTTTTTTCTAGCAACCGCCCAGCCCTCACCCCTTTTAGGAGCATGACTCTGATTAAAGAGGATTTAGCAAATTCTAATAAGTCCATTTTAACGCCTAGTCGAAAGATTAATTGATTCCACCTCTGAAGATAGCGCCCGCGCGATTGTATCCCTCAGGCATTGGCAACACATTGTTAGTTTGCGCCCACAGCTCGTAGTCCGCCAGCATCTCTTCAAACAACTGTGGCAGTTCGGCTTTTAAATTGTTCACCTCACCTGGATCAACTTTAATATTATATAAATGCCACTCAGCCTCGTTCTGCTCGACCCGATTGATCACGATTTTATAATCGCCTTTAAATAGCGCACTACTTCCCCCTAACTCGTAGCCTATAGGTTCAGAGGGGGAATGGACCTGCTGCGTAGTTCCCACCAGATAACCAGAGAAATTCGCGCCGACTATGGGCTCAACTGAATCACCATTGAAGTTGCCTTCGTGATCATTGAGTCCAACCAAACTGAGAATAGTGGGCGCAATATCTGTCACAAAGGTGAACTCATCGGTTAATTCACCGTGCTGCGAAATGCCCGGTCCGGACATCACCAAGGGCACACGCAGCCCCCCTTCGTTGGTATGGAATTTGTAGTGGATCAACGGTGAATTAGAAATCGAGGCATTACCTATGCCCGGTGCTACCCATGATCCTTTTTCTCCCAGGGTTTCATACTCCGTGCTGTATCCCACACGCTCAAGCCATCTATTGAGCGGAGCATTCCCGTTCAATCCATCCAGCCCCCCAGCTGCCGCGCCATTGTCTGAGGTGAAAATGAAAATCGTATTGTCATACTCATCGATACTTTCCAGATACGACATCAGGCGTCCAATGTGTGCGTCCATAGCATCCACCATGCCGGCATAGACTTCCATGCGACGAGCATCATAGCGCTTCTGTTCATCCGTGCTTTCGTTCCAGTCCGGAGTCCCCGGAGTTACTTTAACTTGAGAGTCAGCCGGTATTACGCCTTTGGCAATTGCGGCCTGCCGCCGCTTCTCGCGCATCACTGACCAGCCCTTATCATAGACACCGGCATATCTGTCCGAGTACTCTTTCGGTGCTTGCACCGGTGTATGAACGGCTTGAAACGGAATGTATGCAAAGAAAGGTTGGTCACTGCTCTCATTTGAATCGATGAATTCGATGGCCTTGTCGATGAAGTATTCCGATGAGTAGAAATCGTCAGGCAATGTATGTGGCGTTCCATCTGCATACCAGTTCGCCTGGTCATAGATTGGGAGGAAAATACGCTGCTCCCAGTTATCCGCGCCTGCGTCGGCCATGGCTATTGTGCGATCAAATCCGCGAGCAGAAGGTAATAGAGATGGCGTATGCCCCAAATGCCATTTACCAGTCATATAGGTATGGTAGCCATTGTCTTGCAATAGGCTGGCAAGAGTGACGACTTTGTCGCTAAGTACACCCTGATAATGATCGTAAGCCATTTGTTCAGGAGGAATCGATTCGGGGATATTCGGTACGCCATTGCGGTGGCTATCGACTCCAGTCAGTAGCATCGCTCGAGCTGGCGCGCAATTAGCAGCGGTATGATAGTTAGTAAACGACAATCCCTGAGCAGCGAGTCGCGAGATATTCGGCGTACTTATTTCGCTACCGAAAGGAGATATATCCGTATAACCAAGATCATCTGCAAGAATCAGGACGACATTGGGGCGATCGCTGGATTGTGCTTGAACGGCAAAAGGTAGAACAAAGCAGCTAAAGAGTATGGCCAGTAAATTACGATTAAACCGAAATTGCCTATTTCTCTCAGCTATTGTCGTCAGTAGAGAATTACTTCTTGGTGGCATTGAAATATCTCCTGCCTGGTGGGTATTCAAAATACGTGTTGAGACGCTTTGCTTAGAAGGAGCAGTATAACTTAGTTCCGCCTGATGACTGAGGGACAAGTCCGAGACTAGTCTCCACCAATTCAATATTTTCAGCGCTATAATACTGAGCATGAGTAAAGCTTAGGGAGTTTGGATATGAATCGAGTTTCAAAACTGACGACATTAGTTTGGGCGCTACTGACAGCGGTACTCTGTGTATCTAGCTTTGCGCAAACCGCTGACCGAACGGCCAGATTTCTTCTCGAGACGGCCGCGCCACTGCGCGAGGTTCAGGACGAAGATCCGCCGAACGTTCTATTCATTATCGTAGATGACTTGAATACTGCCTTGGGTTCTTATATTGGCTCGGGGGCGAGGCCGCACTACGCCACGGCCAGTACACCAAATCTGGATCGGCTGGCAGCGCAGGGTATCCGCTTTGAAAACGCCTTTGTGCAGAATCCTCTGTGCAATCCCTCCCGTGCATCTCTTTTAAGCGGGCTTAGACCCAACACGGTCGATGTGCATACCACCGGAACTTGGCCGCGCCACAAGATTGGTGACGAACTGCGAATGCTGCCCGAACACTTCCATGATCATGGTTATTTTACAGGCAGGGTCGGTAAGGTTGGTCACAACTCCTTTGAGGGTGCGGTAAATTGGGATGAATCGAAGTTTGCTCTGTCGCGAGATCCGGCACAACTCTTCCATACTCCAGGCTACCTGCCGGGCGACGATCTTTCACAAGTGCGGGACAACACCTGGAAAGAGGGTTCGGAAAATGGCATGTCGCGTCGGGATATTTTCGCTGGCAGTAGCCGAACCCTGAGCCTGCCTCTGACCTGGCGTGCCACCCGCGAATCGCCGCCAATGACCCCCGATGGAACCACGGCGACAAGAATTATCCAGCTAATGGCAGAGAACCGGGACAAACCCTTCTTCCTCGCTGCGGGTCTGCATAAACCGCATCAGCCCTGGGTCGGGCCGGTGGAGTTCTTCGATCAGCACCCTGCGGAAAACATTGTGCTGCCCCCAATCCCTGCAAGTGACAGAAGTGATTCTCCCGCACCTTCGACGCTGGTGTTAGAGGATGATGCCGCTCACTCAGAGCTTCAGAAAAAGCAGGCAATCGCGGCCTACCATGCCATGGTGACAATGGCAGATCACCATGTTGGCCGAATGCTCAAAGGCTTAGAGGACCTCGGTCTCGCGGATTCCACAATCGTGGTGTTTACCAGCGATCACGGCTTTCAATTGAATGAACATGGCGGGCTCTGGCGCAAGCAATTTCAGTTCGATGAATCAATACGCGTGCCCTTGATCGTGCGTCTGCCCGATGGCAGGGGTGCAGGGTCAGTTTCTGAAGGCATCGTGGAACTGGTCGATCTCTATCCGACCCTGATCGATCTGGCGTCCTTGCCTAATCCAGCGCACGATCTGGAAGGCTCAAGTTTTGAGCCTTTGCTTGATGACCCAGGTAGCCCTTGGAAGTCTGCGGCATTCTCCCAATCCAGACGCATGGTGGGATCTGGCTCAACCAATTCTCCTTTGATAAATGAAGAAGGCTATGATGGCCAGTCTATTAGAACGGCCAGGTATCGATACACCCAATGGATGCCATTGGATGGCGAGCGTGACATCCTGGTGGAGCTGTATGATCTCGAGCAGGACCCGATGGAATATAATAATCTCAAGGACGATCCGGCTCATGCTGATCTGGTCGCTGAACTCTCTGCGAGACTCGACAGAGGCTGGCAGGGAGAGCTACCACCCAGCTCCGGCAACTGATCTGTGGCCATCCGTCTTGCTTTCGTACATTGTTGCAAGCATTCGTAATGGGTACGCCGAAAATAGGCACTTAATATGCAAAAAAAACATTATGGCTACTTGTCCTGTGGGCTATTTTTACTGTGCCAATCTGCGTATGCGCAGTCCGCGATGGAAACGCATTACGCCAGCGCTTGTTTAGAAGAGCAGGTTGATCAGGCATGGGTAGAGGGTGCTGAATTTATTATGGGTGACGACTCAACTTACAAGGATGAAGGGCCGGCTCATGCAGTTTCCGTCTCTGGGTTCTGGATGGATGCCCATGAAGTGACTAATGCACAATTTGCCAAATTTGTTGAAGAAACGGGCTATATCACTGTTGCCGAACAAAGTCCCGACCCGGCTGACTGGCCAGCCGATGTACCAGCTGAATTTTTATTGCCTGGTTCCGTGTTGTTTGTTCCACCCCTTCCAGGTCAACGTTTAGAAAACTGGTGGTCTTGGGTGCCGGGAACCAACTGGCGCCATCCAGATGGCCCAGGTAGCGACATAGTAGACAAAGACAACTACCCGGTTATTCATATCGCCTTCGAAGACGCAGAAGCCTATGCGAAGTGGGCGGGACGATCGTTGCCAACAGAGGCACAGTTCGAGCTAGCGGCGCGCAACAAAAGAGACGGCCGATACGCTTGGGAAGGTGACGAGCTAGCTCCTAATGGCCATCATCATGCCAATACCTGGCAGGGCTCATTTCCTGTAGAACATGAATCAGAAGACGGTCATACAGGCCTCGCGCCGGTTGGTTGTTTTGGATCAAATGATTACGGTATTTATGATCTCATCGGAAATGTATGGGAGTGGACTTCAAACTGGTACTACCCCGAACACGATCCAGCTGACTCCTTGAATCCAACCGGTCCTTCGCAGCAGGAAAGCGTGAACCGCAATCATGGGAATGCCGTAGCTCGAGTAATTAAGGGAGGTTCCTATTTATGCGCTGAAAACTATTGTCTTCGTTTCAGGCCTGCGGCCAGAGAAGCCCAAGATAGCGGACTTGGCACCAGTCATATTGGATTTAGGACAGTGCTAATTCCTGAATAGAAAATTTTGGAACCGAACGCAAAGGCTAGAAAAGGGCCGAGGTAAAAGATTAATCAAGTTGTAGTTAGTAAAGGAGTAAATATCTAGCAGCCTGTAATATCGGCAGTAACCGGAAGCCTGAACTGATTTCGGTATGGACCTGAATCTTGCATCCTTTGGCCAAGATTTATTAGGGCTTGATTCATTCCGGAGCCCACTTTCCACTGAGCATTGGTCAAAACAGAGTAAACACAATCTTGCATTTTCTCGATACTCTCACTGGCTGAAAACAACATCGAACGTGAATTGCTATAACACTGCAAATAGTTGCTCAAAGCCAGAGATGAACTGACGTCGGAGTTTTTCTTTGCAGACTCTTCCCAAGCAGTAACTATTCTTGCGGTATCCCTCAGCATGACTAATTCTAAAAGCGTCACTCCGCCAGCGCCGTCTATGTTCCCTTCTATGCCCTGAAATGCATATATTAACGCTTGGTTTCCATAATAATCGTCAAAGCTACCATTCTCACACCTGTTCTCTGTTGAGCAAATAAACGTAGCGGTGGATTCCCCTGAAAGGCCGTAAGCCGAATCACTCGCCATCACAGATGCCAAATCAGTCACAACTTCCGAAAGCGTCTCCATATCAAGATACAACTTAGTAAGGAACGCAAAAAGGGCTACTACAAACACCGTAGTTACAGCAGTCCGCCAATAATGTTCAGCTTTGTGTAGCATATTCGCATACACATCGATGCTTACTTGAGATGACGTGGTGCCTTTGGGTTCAGCGTGATCACTGAGGGACTGCGCACTCACCTCTTTAGGCGGTTGAGAGGGTAGAAAGTCTGCAAACGGCTTATCGAAAATCGAGGCAAGCGCCTTAGCCGTATCAAAAGACGGTGCTCCCTGGCCACGTTCTATTCTTTGAATGGTCTTGACACTTAAACCAGATAGCGCGGCTAGCTCACTTTGCGACCAGCCTTTTTGATTTCTGAGCTCTTTGACGAATTCTTGACCCATCAGATCCTCGCTTCTACAGTACGAATCTTAATGGATAGTAAAAGAGCCTTTGCTTCAGAACAATACCAGCCTTCATAAAGTCCCCGGGGTGCCATTTCAGGCAGCTATTAATAGTTTTGTCCGGTCTTATCTCTGTCTGGTAGCAGTCGCACAAGAAGAAAATAATTCGGTACGAACTTCCACCCCTTTATCTGCCAGCCGCGCCTGATCTGTACATGATACATTGGTATGTCTCAGCTCGACGATATCTCCAGCCCCAATCCCGGGGTTTTCAAACAGCGCCTGAATAGTGGTTAAATCAGGATTGAAGCGAAGATCAAGCTGCATCAGGTTTGTCAGACCACTCAATGGCGTTATATCGGTTATGTCATTGCCAGTAAGTTCTAGATACTCGAGAGTGCTGAGCCCGCGCAATGGGCTGAGATCGGTGAACGAATTGGCCGCTAGTCGCAGTTCAATCAGTGATGTCAAACCACTCAACGGTGTCAGATCGCTTATATCCTGAGTGTGAATATTAAGATCTACTAGCTTGGTGAGTTTCGCCAGAGGAGTAATGTCGGTAACGGCATTTGTAAAAAGCAATCCTGTCGCCCCCATATGCGTCCTCGGATTTTGGCCGCCTATAAAGTCGCCATGGCGGTGCATGCGAAGCACTCTTAATTCTGTAAGCCCACTCAACGCGCTTATATCGCTTAAAGGATTTTCAGCAATGCGCAGCCTGACAAGCTTGGTCAAATCTCTTAGCGGGCTGATGTCAGAAATCCAGTTTGTATGCAGATTCAGGTTTATCAAATCGGTAAGCCCGGCTAGCGGGCGAATATCGGACAGACCGCGATTCCTTAGCGCAAGGTCGGTTAGGCCTGTGAGGTTCTGCATACCGGAGAGATCATGAAACAGATGTTCAGGGTCATTCCATTCAGGCGAGCCTGAGACCGATCTTCTCGCACCTACACCGGAGGCATCCAGTGTTGTTAATTGCGCAGCTAGCTCGCAAGTCAGGGCATCTTGTGGCCCGATTGACAAAGCCTCATGCACTTCCTTTTCTAACACTGCATCAGCAAAGCTCACTATGCTAGACGCAGAGTGGTCGCGACAGCTTTCAGAAGGCTGCAGCAATCGCTGAGCCCAAGCCCCAGAACTAAGAACAAGCGACAACGCAAGCAAAGACGTTTGCTTAAAAAAGTGTTTCATATCGAGATTCCTTTTTCAGACACAGATATAACCATTGTCAAAGTTAGTTCCTGTCTATATTTCATCTTTAAATTATTCAAAGATAGTAAAGGTAATACGGCAATCCCGGAAAAGATTACTCATTCATCCTTGAAATCACATCTATTCTGGTCTCAGGGTTAGCGTCATCACCCGGATCATAAAAGAGGCCCGCTGCTACGCTAACCAAAACTGCTGGACTGGTCTCAGCGACACAGGCAATGACATGGTTATCCGGGTCATCTTCAGCGAGGAACAGTGGGTGCACGGAATTACCGTCTCTAAGAAGAATTGATATCGCGGTTCGTTGGGACTCTGCAAGCGCGGCCCCCTGAGGGCCGGTGACCCCGCCCTCCCAAGTTAGCTGGACTACTTGTGCGATATCGATTGGGCATTCCCCTTCAAGCCCTAAAGTATCAGGGGCGAAGCGCTCGGCAAGCACAAGGCTAGGACCAGACGCAAGGGGCGTCACTTTTTCAATTTTCAGGCCGACCAGTGAATTCCCATCGACATCTTCGAGTTGTTCCACAATTTCAACACTACGCGGCAAAGATTTGTCGACACTAAAGGAGCCGATAAGGAGCACCGTGCGCTTCTCGAGCGTCTCTATCGCAGGTCGCAATGTCGCGCACAGCGGAGTAACAGTTTCACCAGAGCTGGTTTTAACGGCAAAGGCAGTCGCAGAAACTGATGCACTATTTAGCTGCACAGAAAAGGTAACGGGCATGCCATCCTGGCCGCGAGTCGGAGGCAATCCACATAATCGAGTTGTAGCTAGTGGCGGCAAGGGGTCAAGCCCGTGATACGCAGACAGAATACGAATCTCTTGTTCACTATCCCTTTCATTCTCTTGTGCACTCGCAGCAATAAAAAAGCAGAGTAAGGGTATTGCTGTAAATAGTCTCATTATCTATCTCCATACATTGTGCGGTAGTGCCGGCACTCAAAAAAACTATTGAATTAGGGCTCGCAATTATAAACTCTCAACTCCCGCGGCACGTCTAAACCATCGATCCTCACATCAAGATAATGTGCGTCATCGATATAATGACTTATTGAATTAAATATTTTTTATACCTTCAATTGATTCAGTAGAGCACATAGAAGCACTTACATGAAATTAGTGAACTGCTCTAGGGGAAAACACACCCCAAAATCCAGATAATGCGACTTTCAGGGTCAGTGATTTGATAAGTTTCATACGCATTACCGCTCCAATGTCTTTGCATTCCAAGCCTAGGTTACAGTTCTAAAGCTTAACTTAATATTCACTAGTTACCGTAAGACAAGTCCGGGACATGTCGGCACAAATACATATACGATACTGGATATTATCGTTCCACTGAGATAGTTTCTCATTTTCATAAACGCGGCGCTCATTCATGAAAAAAACTAGAACACCAACTCTACTAATATACTTCTTGTTTGTCTTGTCTTCGGCCGCAGCCGCCGCAAAGCCAGACAGCATAACTGTCACTCGCATTGGCGATGCTCCTATCATCACTCCCGAAATGGATACTAGAATGGGTGGCAATATCCAGGGCCCCTCGTTGATTAGGGTGCCGGCTTGGGTAGAGACCCCCCTTGGCAATTACTACCTGTATTTTGCTGATCACCGTGGCACATACATTCGCATGGCCTACGCCGATGAAGTCACTGGCCCATGGACCGTGCATTCACCGGGTTCCTTAAAGCTCGAAGACTCTTTATTTCCCACTACTTGTCCGCCCTGCTCACATAGGCAGGGGAGGACAGGAGCGCTGTATGCTCATATTGCATCACCTGACGTACAGGTGCGCGAAGATCTTCAACAAATAGTGATGTATTACCATGGCCAAAGTGTAGGCAGACAATTCACGCGTGCAGCTGTGTCTGAAGATGGCATTCACTTCGAAGGAAAAGAAGAAGATCTGGGTCGCGCCTACTTTCGCGTGATTGAGCACGAGGGTTTCCACTATGCTATGAGTATGCCGGGTTACCTTTTTCGCTCTCGCGACGGCATGACGAATTTCGAAGCGGGCCCGCAGCTGTTCACTTCTAACATGCGCCATTCGGGCCTGCTGATTCGAGAAGAACGCCTCTATGTATTCTTCACCAATCGGGGCGACGAACCGGAACGCATAATGCTTTCTACAATCGAGTTAACAGATGATTGGAGTGAATGGACTACAAGTGAACCGATAGAAGTCTTGCGGCCTGAAATGGACTATGAAGGTGCCGACTTGCCCTTGGAAGCTTCAAAGGGGGGGTACATCGATGAGCGGGTTCACCAACTCAGAGATCCAGCCATCTATCAGGAAGGCGATAAGACCTATTTACTCTATTCCGTTGCAGGTGAGAGCGGCATCGCTATCGCTGAAATTAATTTCCATAAGCCTTAATTGACTTCAGTGATCGTATCTGAGTAAAAACGAAAACACTAATTAGAAGGTAGAATTCATGAATCGTCTCTCCTACTTAATAAAGTTGGCATTACCGCTTCTGCTAGGTTGCTCCTTTATCGATTTCGCAAATGCTCAAGCACAAATTATCTTATCTCCCACAGAACACTGCCGGGATTTTACGGAAGACGCAATTGTTACCTTTGCCGATCAAGATCTAGCCGAAGTCGTTAATGAGGCGCTGGGGCTGGATGAAGGAGCAGCACTGAGCTGCGGAAAAGCAGCAAGTTTGGAACAGTTAATTGTCGGCACTTCGATTGAGCGAGTGGTCTATGGTGGAACTTTAAGACCCTCGCCGGAAAAGCCCTTCGAGAATCTGGACGGGATTCAAAACCTCACTGGCCTTACCAGGCTGAATCTACTGAATCGACTTATTACTGACATAAGCCCGCTTAGCAGCCTGAGAAATTTGATTAATTTAAATTTACATACCAACTGGTTCAGCGATCTCAGTCCGATAAGTGGGCTGACCAATCTAGAGCAACTCATCGTTAGTGAGAATCCAATCTCTGATATTGGCCCATTGGCTGGGCTCACCAAACTTCGCCAATTACATGTGCACGGATTGTATCCCTATCAACTCCAGCACTATCTCAACATGGATGATGGGCGCGACCCAGGCGTAGTATTTAATGGCATCACCGACATAAGCCCATTGGCAGGTCTAACTGAAATGCGCCTGCTACGTATCCATCTCAATGCCATATCCGATATAAGTCCGCTTGCCAATCTCACCAAGCTTACCCATCTGCGCATATATGATAGCCAAATAAAAGACATTAGTGCTCTGGCCAATCTTGATGATCTGGTATTGATGTGGGCTCATAACAATCAGATAGAGGATATAAGCCCACTGAGCGGCATGACCGGCATGCAGCAGCTTAGTCTGAATGACAATACCATTTCAGATATTGGCGCCCTCAGCGACATGATCGATATGGAACACTTGTTTCTTAGCAATAATAAAATCGAAGATATTGCCCCGCTAAAGCGATTGCATGCGTTAAAAGTTTTAAGGCTTGAGAACAATAACATTGCAGACGTGAGCGCTCTCGCCGGAATGCCCCTGCTTGGGGAGCTTAGCCTGGCGCGCAACTGGTCTCTTTATGATGTGAAACCACTTCTGCTTAACTCAGGTCTAGGAGATGGCGATGAAGTCGATCTGCGATTCACCCATATACCCTGTTCCGACATAGACGCGTTCGCCAATCTGGGCGTTGATCTACTCAGGGTTACTGCGATAAACGGATCAGCCTGCGGAGGCCGGCGCTTAGAAGACCCATAATCAAACAAAACCTGATCGCAAGCGAACACCTTTAAGTGATCCCAAATTGTCTTTCTAGAATTCACAAACCTGCGCAATCTAGTCGAGCTACACAACCGAGTATGAATTAATGAGAAAGCCGCTCCAAGAAGCCGTCACGTATCTATGCAGATTTTATCTGCCTGTATTTGAGTCAGTTGGCATTCGAAGAAAGAAAGGCAATCAATAAGCCCTCAATGGACACCCCTACACTTGGCACCAACAATAAGGTAAGCACAGTTATAAATGATCCGGCGGCACACAAGATAAGATATTTTCGTAATTTCATAGTTGGTTTCCAGTAGTGTTAGCGCGGGGCAAGTTCAAAAATCCAGCTGTTACCATTTTCTATGTCTGCTCGGGCTGCAGCTATAGCGTCAGCTGAGACAGGTGATGGAATACCACTATATTTTGCAAGTAATTTGGCAGATACGCCGTTAAGAACGTCTCCATCTTTAACTCGAACAAGCTGCCTAGGATAACGCACATTATTTACGCGCAGCACACCTTCGTCGTTACCCTCATCTGCATCGAACGCCCATTCTTTCCAAATTCTACCAAGGAAAGACTTCATGTAACCCGAAACAACAAAAATTTTCCCTTCGCTTTCTAGAATAAAAATACGGCGTGTGGAGATAGGATCATTGAGCTGAAGCTCGATAGTAGAAATATTGTCAGTGAAGCTCCAGTCCGGCTCAGGTCCCGTGTGCAATTCCCCCGCGATCATTTCACCGCCTGGAAAGACGATAGTTGCACCATCAGCACCGCTGCGTTGAGTTCGCAACGTGCCGAGCGCCACAAAGCTAATTAACGCAATGAAAACACAGCTTTGAAGTAATATTTTTAAAATTTTCACTTGTGACCTCTTCTATGATCGACGACCTTGTAATGGTAACTATCATATTACGTACTGATTAGTATGGAAAGGTATACAACTCTCAAGTCTGTGGCTTAAACTTCCTTCATGCATTGCTTCCATAAAGTTTTCAAGAGCTAACAAAACCTCAAGTCAGTTCTTTTTCAATAGAGATCTGTTGCGACCATGCATCGAGATTAGAATATTGATTTTCACGTCAGTCAGCCATCAATAATCAGCTAATCAACAACATGCCCTACCCGACGCCAGATATTCTTTATGATGATGGCTACGCAGTAGATTTAGGCGATTTGACCGTGCAACTTACCTCCGTCGGCCCTCTTCACACCCGAGGCGATTCAATAATATTTATCGAAGAGGAGTCTGTTTTATTTTCGGGAGATGTAATGATGGGTGGTATTATTCCCTCAATAGATTCTGAGTATGCGTCATTTGATAAGTGGAAGGGGGCAATAGAAAAAATTGATAAGTTGTCACCAAAATTTATAATTTGATCTCATGGTGATATCGGTGATCAAACTCTTGTTCATAAGTGGAATCTACTCATTTCAACGATTTCATCCGCACTTACAGAATACCGTTCCGCGAGTTACTCTGAATCGAAAGCAGCCCAACAACTAACTTTGCTCCTTAATGAGGAGTTCCCCGGCTGGAGAAATGATAGGAGGCGTATGAACGCTGCAGCTGCCTCAGAGTATAGAGAAGGTACTTCAACGGGTGAGCAATAATAGTAATTTATGCAGTGCTAAGTACTGAATTTTTGACGATAACTGAGTGTATTTATCAATGATCATAACGTAATTCACAGTACATCACTGAACATGTAATTTAATTTACTAACCTTAATGGACTAATCTTCACCATGTCTTTTGTCTCAAACTAACCTCATTCTCTCACTTGGTACTGATATCTGATAAGATAATAGAATTTTGCCAAGGCACAAGCTCCATGAAAAAAATTAAGACGCGTTTAGCTCTGACCTTTTTCTGTCTCTGCTTGCTATTACTATCTGCACAAAGCGGTTTAGCGCAGAATACCGACTCTGCGGCACAGCCGATTGCCGACGCTGCGGCACAAAACCCATCCAATGCTGATGAGAGTGCCAACTCCACAGTCATCTACACTGCTGATTCTTTTTCTCAGTACAACCCCATAACTGCCAGCGACATGCTAGACCGCATTCCAGGTGTCTCTCTAAGAGGTGGTGGGCCCGGTAGCGGCAGAGGTGATCGCGGCCTCGGCACCGGAGGCAACCTGTTGATCAATGGTCAACGTATAGCAGGCAAGGGTAATTCTGCCAGAGACCAACTCGACCGCATTACGGCTGCGGAAGTCGAACGCATAGAAATCATTCGTGACACCAGCGGTGCATTAAATGTGCGTGGTGCCAGCGAAGTAATCAATGTGATCTTGCTTGCCTCGCAGTCGCGCTCGAGCACTACGGTAGAGCTTGTTAATCGACTCAATCATGACAACACGCTCGAGACCGGAGGCTCAGTTGCATGGTCGAAACAGGTTGGTAATTTTCAAGCCCTGGTCAATCTAGAGGCACGACCCAACTATGAGAATCGTGACAATCGCGAAGTTCGACTAGGACCCGACAATGAGGTAGTGGGCACTCTGTTCGAGACCAATATCCGAGATCAACAAGAGAATACTCTCTCTTCCAATATGAGCTACAGCTTGGGCGATCACCGTATGCAACTTAATGCGCTAATCAGAGACTGTCTCTTATACACATCTCCGAGCCCACGAGACCGA
>CAJXQP010000043.1 GCA_913058275.1 uncultured Gammaproteobacteria bacterium
GTTCGCCGTTGTTCAGCGTCGGAAACCACGCATAATGGGCTGTTAGATAGGCCATAAGCATGATGAAGGTGGCGAGAAGAGCGGCGAGATGGGTCCACAAGCCTATTAATATCAGTAGACCGCCAAAGAATTCCACAACGCCGGTTATAAACAGGGCATTAATTTCCATTGGAATTGGCAATGAGGCAATCTCCGCAATATTTATGGTCGTGATGCCTCCACCCATAAAAGGTTGTGGGTTTTCACCGAACAGTTTGCCGTAGCCGTGGGTCATAAACATGGCGGCGCTAAGCACCCGGAACAGGGTCCACGTCCAATCTTGGGAGTTTTCCGCGATATTCTCGAAGAGTGAATTGATCTTACCTAGCATAGGAGCGGCCTCTCTAATTATTGCGTGCGGTACACGCTTTCTTCTATGAATCTTGTTTCAAGCGTTGGTAAATTGCAATAATCTTCACCTCCATTGTGTACGATAGTGGCATTCAATCGCTGTTTTGTGCATGAGGCATTCAGAAGAGACTAGGTAGGATTAGAGACACACAGTGAGCAACAAGGTATTGATAATCAAGACAGGAAATACCATTCCTAGTTTGCGGGCCGAGAACGAAGACTTCGAAGATTGGTTTATCCGCGGAACGGGTTTGGACTCAAACCGTTTTGTTTGCTGTGCTGTCGACAAAGGTGAATCCTTGCCAGCGATAGATGATGTCGTCGCCGCAATCGTTACTGGTTCGCCTGCCTATGTCACCGATCTCGCTCCGTGGAATGAAATTGCTGCCGTCTACTTACGACTCCTTCACGAGCAGCAGAAACCTATCTTGGGTGTTTGCTATGGGCATCAATTGCTGGCGTGGGCATTTGGCGGCGTGGTCGGATTTCATCCCAAGGGTCGAGAGATCGGAACCATCGACGTGGAACTTACTCGAGAGGCTGCGAGCGATCTGCTGTTTGACAAAATGCCGAAAAAATTCAGCGCACAGGCTTCACATCAGCAGTCAGTCTTATCCTTGCCGGATGAGGCAGTGCTTCTCGCAAAGAATAGCTTTGATGCACATCATGCATTCCGCTTGGGTTCATCGACTTGGGGGGTACAGTTTCATCCTGAATTTAGCGCGCATGTAATGAGCAGCTATATTCGCGAGCGCCGGAATGACATCGCAAAGGAGGGTCTCAATGTGGAGGAATTGCTGGCTAGAGTGGAGGCTACGCCTGTCTCTGCGAGTTTGCTGCAGCATTTTTCTGAGCTAATCAAAAATGTGCAGTAAAACAGTGTGAGTGAGTGCCTGGGCGCTAGTCCGCAGATGCCGCATATTCTTCATTCACGACTTCAGTTATTCGTTCTGCCGTGGGCTGTCGCAATAGCCTGCCATTGACAAATACGGCAGGTGTTGAAAGCACGCCAGACAAGTTACCACTGCGTTGGTCGTTGCGAACCTTCTGTATTACCTGGTCGGATTCGACATCGGCATGCAGACGATCCAAATCTAAATTTAACTCCAGCGCATAGCTATCGAACTCACCTTCTACATTGGAAAGGCCGGACCAAATGCCTTGCGTGGCGAACAGGTAGTCATGCATTTCCCAGAATCGTCCCTGGTTTCCAGCGGCTTCAGCGTACAGAGAAGCCACCCAGGAATTGGGATGTGCGGCAGTAATGGGAAAATGCCTAAAGATTAGGTGTGCCTTATCACGTAAATCGGGCCAGATTCGGGTCATCGTATCGTTTTCGGTGGCACAGGCCGGACACTGAAAGTCTGCATACACAACAATGCTTACGGGCGTGGCGGCTGTCCCTCTAACGTGATCGTTGTCGGCGATTTCGACCGTGGAATAGGTAGGACCCTGACTCAGGAGCGTGTAGAGAGTTAAAAGTACAAGAACCGGGGCCACTACGTACATGGCAACTTTCATCATTAGTTTGCGGGTTTGATCTCTACCTTTAGCGGCTTGTTCCTTCGCTTCTTTACGCTTTTTCTGTTCTTCTCTTTTGCTCATCTATCAATGCTACCTTGTCTAGAATGGGGTGTTTACGGCCCCTACTATAACGTTTAGACGCAGTGAGTTAAACAAGATTAGACACTAGTGGGGAGAGGGCGACACAGCCGCGGATTCAACTAATTAGAGTAGAAAGGCGTAGCCAATCTTACAGCCGATGTGGATACCCTGGTCCTGATGCATGCCAATCCAGCCTTCGTTTTTGGCAAAGTCGGTAATCCAATGCACGACAGTCTCGAGCAAGCCTAGCCAGATATTGCCGGTGATCATATAGACGATGCCGCCATGGACTAGCGCATGGGCTGTTAACCAGTAGTACCAGACTGGAAACAGGCTGCGTTCTTTAGCGTGAATCTTATCATTTCGATTTTTTCCATATCCCATGGCCTCGGGTTGCAGCACAAAGTCTGCAAGTGCATGGCCAAAAATCAACATGAAAATATTTTCAAAGAACAGCATTTGCTACCTCGGTCTACAAATTTATGGATAAGCAACAACGCAAGTTGCTTGAATTAGCTATACCTGATCATAAGCCTATTCGGTGCCAAGCAAACCTATTCATGGCTAATGTGTTAGCTGATTCACACTATAGTTGCGATGTTGCCCCTAAACTCCACCACGATATTCCATTTTCTTTCTACGGCCTTGAAGATTAGTAAGTTTGTAAAAAACCTACACTACACACAGAGGAACTAAATGCCCTAAAGAGCAGAAAGTGGACCAATTTTGGCACCTTGGGAGGTTGGATAAGTCAGCCTAGGTGTCGCTAGAAGCTATGAAAGCCAAGCAAATAGTAGGGCGGACAGGGTTCAAAAAGCAGGGTTCACAAACTAGAGCGCTAAAAGATCAGGGGCTAGAGCAATACGGCAAGGCGGTTGCTGGCTAGAGGAGAGCAGTGTAAATATTGCAAATCGCAGGGGTGCGGTTGTGTCCCCGCACTCTTCAGGATCCTTTTTTCGCTATCGCGCTAATTGTAGAAACTATCTCGCCTTCACTGAGTCTTGAAGTGATGGTGGCTCCTACTTTTACATCTTCAGTAGATCGAACCACATTGGCGGAACTGTCTAAAGTGATGCTATATCCTCTGGCGAGAGTGCTAAGAGGGCTAACCGAATTCAAACTACGACTCAGTGTCTGCAGGCTCGATCGGCGCGAGGCTAATACTGAGCGCATTGACTGATCCAGCCTGCCGCGACCCGCGGCAAGGCGTATTTTATTACGCTCCAGTAACTG
The DNA here is from genome assembly GCA_913058275.1 of uncultured Gammaproteobacteria bacterium. Taxonomy (GTDB): domain Bacteria; phylum Pseudomonadota; class Gammaproteobacteria; order Pseudomonadales; family Pseudohongiellaceae; genus UBA9145. The sequence continues at coordinate 3,229 of CAJXQP010000043.1, forward strand.
CTTTGGTGAATTGGCCGAGAGAGTGCGTTGCATCTGCGTTAGTTCAGCTCTTTGTGATGCGATATTATTGCTCATGGCTCTGCGTAGACGAATATCGAGTCGGTCCAGGTTCTGCGCCTGTTCCTGCAAGCGGCGATCGGGATGCTTAAGCTGCTTCGCTATCCAAGTTAGTTGTTGTCGCCCCTGCTTGATCGCCAAGCTGATAGCGCTTTTGAATTGCGCGCTAGTGGAAAACAGTTGCTCGAAATAATCTTCTTGATTGGGGCTTAGTAGTTCTGCAGCGGCGGAAGGCGTGGGCGCTCTTAGGTCCGCTACAAAGTCTGCAATGGTGAAATCTACTTCGTGACCGACGGCGCTGCAGATTGGCAGCTCACTTGCAAAAATCGCCCTAGCTACGGGCTCCTCGTTGAACGCCTGTAAGTCTTCTAGGGAACCGCCGCCACGACCGACGATCAATGCCTGTAGCCCTAATTTTTCGGCTAGCGTGTTCGCCCGTTCGATGGCACTCACGATTTCAGCAGCGGCACCCGCACCTTGAACGACTACAGGGAGTAGGGTGATTTTTGTTGCCGGGAAGCGCCTTGCGAAAACACTAATTATGTCTTGCACCGCTGCGCCTGTTGCGGAGGTGATCACGCCAATGTGTTGATAGTGACTTTGCATCTCCTGCTTGTTCTCGCCAGCGAAAAGACCCTCGTCTTGCAACTTGCGCTTCAGTTGCTCGAAGGCGCGCTGCAATGCTCCATCGCCTGCTTCTTCCATGCCATCGAGGATGAGCTGATAGTCGCCGCGACCTTCATAGATGCTGAGGCGGCCACGCACGATGATCTGTTTGCCGTTCTCTGGTTTGAAGCGAACCATGCGATTGCGATTTACAAACATCGCACAACGAATCTGTGAGGACTTGTCTTTGAGGGTCAGATACCAGTGCCCGGAGGATGGTACGGCGAGGTTTGAGATTTCACCTTCGACTATGACAGCGGGGAAATTACTTTCCAGTAGTGAGCGGGCCATACTATTGAGGCCGCTCACGGAGAGTATATTTTCAGCGTGGTCTTTATCGTAAGGGTTTTTGTCGCGTTGGGAGTAAGGCATAGGCCAATACTACCCTAGCAGAATCAGGTTCGATAGCCGTGTGCAGGCCGATCTGACGGGCATAGTCATAGAGATGAAATTGAAAATTAGGGAAGTGGGTGACCTTGGTTTCTAACTCTGTCCCTTTCAATGTCGGACACTTGATGGTTTGCCCACCTAAGTGTCCCCGAGCAATCCAAAAGTAGGGTCCACTTTTACAGACTCAACAGTAGTCATGGCTTTGCCGCGACCAGGCCTCACGCCTATCCATTCCACTTTTACTCCAACCCGCACCAGCTCATTACTTGATTAGTGCTGCACCTCAAAGTTTTGAGTACTCAACACAATGCAATAGCAGTGTCTTATATTCAGTATAGTCCTTGGGCAGTCTATAGCTCTGGCTGCCACGTGAAATACTTCCGATCTCGACTTTTATGAGTCCCTTGTTGAATCAGGAAACTTTTTTAGAAAGTATTGCAGCAACAGTCACGTTAGCGCTGACATTCGCTGCAGTAATAAACATATCTACTATTAAGTCGATGGCGATAAGGATTCCAATACCCTGCACTGGCAACCCGAGAGAGATGTAGACCGGCGCCATAATGAGCAAGCCGCCGCTGGGAATTGCAGGGGAGTAGAAGCTGAATAGCCCTATGGCAGCAGCGATAATAAATAGCTCATAGATTGTCAGGTCAATTCCATACAGGCTCGCGACAAAATAGGTGCCGGCGGTTCTGGCTATCGGTGAAGCAAATTTAAACAGCGTTACCGCAATTGGCAGCACCACACCTGACACCTTGCTGGGGATGCCGAGGACTTCTGTCGCTGTGAAGCAGGCTGGTAGGGCGGCAAGCGAAGAGCGCGTGCTGAATCCGATGATCTGCGCCGGAGCTAGCGCGCGGGCAAAATCACGCAGCCCAATTCCTGCTATATAGCTGACCAGTGGATACAGTGCCAGGGCGAAGATTGTAATCAACGCGCACACAATGACTATGAATGAACCCAGAACGCTAATCGCAGAAACACCGAGCGTCGCAGCAAGTGGAAATGCCAGTGCAAAAATGCCAATTGGCGCGAGTAGCATGATCCAAGCAATTAACACGAACATAGTTTCTTTGATGGCAGAGAAAAAACCTACAAAATGCGCACGTTGCTCGTTTTCAATCTTTAGCAATGCCATAGAAAAGAGGCCGGTAAATATCATGAGAGGCAGCACCGCATTGTCGGCAGCTGCTCGAATGGGGTTGATCGGTATGAGTGCTACTAGCCAGTCACGAAAGGGAGGCAATTCAGTGCTGCCTACATTTTCCGTGGCAGTGCTCTCTAGTAGTCTGCGACTTGCTTCGGGGTCGATGCTCAACATCGCAATGAGTGGTGGAGCGACTAGGAATACGAAGAGACTGGAAGCTACTATCATGGATATGAACAAGGCCATAGTCTTGCCGCCGAGCTGCGCGACTACGCCTGTATTGCCTTGACCGGCGATAGCGGTAATCATGAGTGCCATTAACAGCGGTATCACAGTCATGCGAATGGCATTTACCCACAGCGTTCCTATGGGCTCTATCATTGATGGCAGCTTTGATGCAGTGCTCGTTTCGAGAAGTGAAAAACCAATGCCCCCGGTTAAGCCAAGCGCGAGACCAAAAAGTATGCGGGCGGAGGGACTCATGGCTGTTTCTCTTGGGTCATCGGTGCTTCCGTTAAGGTCATGCTTTGTGACTGATCTATCAACAACATAGCATTCGGCTTAAGGCTAAGCAATTTCCAGCCAAGCGCCATGATTGCAGCGCTTACGGCTCTTTGATACCTTCTGTTGCCACAATAGGCTATTCACTAGAATAGCCACAGCACTCAGGATAAGACATGAGCAAAAATACCGGCAGTGGTAGCAGCTTCGGCAAGAAAGATCGGGTGGCAAAGCCGATTAGTCGTCGTACTGTGTTTAAAATGGGTTTAGCGACTGGAATCGCAGTGCCCATGTCGGCCTTAGGGCAGTCTCCTAATCGCCTTAGGCCGCAACCTGGTGATCAATTGGTGTTTGAGGAAGGCCCCAATCAGGATGCTTTAGTGAGCCCAGAGCTACTTGAGTTAGAAGCCAGGCCCTTGTCAGCCCTTGCCCGGGACCCAGAAACTGAAGTACTGCGAGACGGTTCTAGGCTGAACCGTGTGATGATCATGCGTATTGATCCTGAGAAAATGAGCGCGCGTTTTCAGGCGAATGCAGCCGAAGGAGTGATCGCTTATTCGGCGATATGTACGCACACAGGCTGTGATGTGACTAATTGGGATGAGGGGCAGTTACGCATGGCCTGCCCCTGTCACGAATCTCAATTCGATATTTACGATGGTGCTAAAGTGGTAGGTGGCCCAGCACCCAGACCCCTCGCCATGTTGCCGCTTGAGGTGGTTGATGGCATCGTTATGGTTGCCGCCGCCTTTCGAGGCCGGGTTGGATTTACTCAGCAATTTTAAACCGCAATAGTTTGATGCCAATTCTGGCACGCTGTAGTTAGAAGAAACAGCTAGAAGAAGAAGTTAAAAGAAACAATAAGAGGTTTAAGCATAATGATTCGCTACAGTATTTTTTTGTGTTGTTCACTAGTCTCCAGTCTCCTTTTTGCACAGGATCTGCCGCCGTACAATCCCGTCACTGCTGAGCGCCTTCTCAACCCAGAGGAGAGCAATTGGCTGATGTATCGTGGCAGTTACGATTCTCATGGCTTCAGCAGTCTGGATCAAATCAATACCGACAATGTCGATGGCCTTGTCCCGATATGGAGTTTTTCCACCGGGCTAAGAGAAGGGCATCAGGCACCGCCTATCGTGAACGATGGTTACATGTATGTGACCACGCCACAGAATCATATTCTTGCTATCAACGCACGCACGGGTGATCTAATTTGGCGCTATGTCCGCTACCTGCCCGATGACTTGCAACAGTTCCATCCGACGAATCGTGGTGTGGCCCTATATGGCGATCGCGTCTACATGGCAACGGTAGACTCATTTTTAGTTTCGCTGGATGCATTAACCGGTGAGCTAATTTGGGAGGTTGCCGTCGAGGACTACTATAACGGCTATTATATGACAATGGCTCCGCTTATAGCCGATGGCAAAGTTATGGTGGGAGTGTCTGGTGGAGAGCTTGGTATTCGTGGTTTTATTGCTGCCTACGATGTAATGACTGGCGAAGAGGCATGGAAGACGTACACAATTCCCGCGCCTGGCGAGCCGGGCTCAGAATCTTGGCCGGGGGATACCTGGCAGACTGGTGGCGTGCCGGTATGGCTAACGGGTTCCTTCGATCCTGAATTAAACCTCGCTTATTGGGGTACCGGCAACGGAGGCCCCTGGATGGGCGATACGCGACCGGGCGACAATCTCTATTCTTCTTCTGTTATCGCTTTGGACGTAACGACGGGCGAGCTCAAGAATCATCATCAGTACCACTGGAACGACTCATGGGACTGGGATGAGGTCTCAGCACCAATATTAATCGATTTCGAGCGCGATGGTCGTAGCGTAAACGGCATGGTTCATGCGGGCCGTAATGGTTATCTTTGGTATCTCGAGCGCGAAGCCGAAGCAATTAATTTCGTTGACGCGAACCCCTATGTCTATCAAGACGTGTTTACCAGCATAGATTCGGTAACCGGGCGACCCGAGTACGATATGACTAAGAAGCCGGGCACCGGCTATGAGGCAAGTTTCTGCCCATCACTTTGGGGTGGTAAGGATTGGCCTCCTGCGGCATTCGATCCAAAGTCGCGATTGATGTTCATTCCTGCGAACGATAATGTCTGCTCCACCATGGTAGGAGAAGAGGTTCAATATAGCCCTGGACGATCTTATATGGGGCGGGGCACTTCTGAGAATGGTGGCTTTTTTGTGCGACCTGGCACCGACCACATTGGTGAACTACAAGCCTGGAATGTGGATACCGGTGAGCGTGCATGGACTACAACATTCGAGAGCCAAAACTGGGGGCCAGTGTTAGCTACTGCGGGCGACCTTGTTTTCATGGGCGGCACTAACGATCGTTACTTTCGCGCCTTCGACTCTAGAACTGGTGAGATTCTCTGGAAGCAGCGCACAAATTCCGGTATCACCGGCGTTCCGGTTACCTATACCTTAGACGGTAAGCAATACGTCGCCGTTCAGTCCGGTTGGGGAGTTGATGCTCAGCGGGAGCAGAACTTGCTCAATATGGCTAAGGGTGAAAGCCACTATGTGCCCCAGGGTGGTGTGATTTGGGTATTTGCGCTTCCCGACTAAGTTATGAAATTCGCTCGATTGCTACGAGCACGGCAGGCCGGCTGATACTAAACATGCTATCCAGAACAAGGACAAGAAGATGAACAACATAAACGCCATAGAGAATCTGGTTGATAAATTTGAGCAGAAGAAAATGACACGAAGAGAGTTAGTGGCATCCTTACTTGTTGCTACTGCTGCATCAACCGTGCCTTCGGTTTCCGCACAGACGGCAGCACCTGTCGCCATAGGCAGATCGATGAACCATGTTTCGCTCTCAGTGAATGATGTGAGCCGCTCAGCCGACTTCTACAATCGAGTTTTGGGTATGGAAATCATCTCGCGTCCTGCCAATGGTGGTTTGAATATGGGTCTAGGTAATGAGAGTTTTCTGGGATTGTACAACCTTCCAAACCCTGGGGGCATGCATCATATGTGTATCGGTGTGGATGACTATAACCCTGATGTCTTAGCGAAGAAGCTCCAGGATCACGGTATAAATGCAGATGTTAATCGCGATGCCGCGAACCGAACCAGTGGTGGTGATCAGCTTTATTTTAGTGATCCTGATGGTATTCGAGTCCAGTTAGCTCAACATGGCTATTTGGGATAGAGCAACTTCTAGAGTTTAGTAGTCTGGGGCTACTAGCCATTTCTGCTCGGTGGCCAAGGGCGCGCTAAGCGTCATCAGAAAATCCTCCAACTGAATTCTCTCTACTATACGCAAGCCAAGAGGCTTCGCTTCATTGTGACTGAGCATGGAGCTTGGTGCATCGTTGTAGTGGTTTACTACCTGAGCGAGATCCGACATTTGCCCGCCATGCATGTAGGGCGCTGTTTCAGAGATGTTTCTAAGGGTGGGTGTCTTCATCGCGCCAACTAAGTCGTTAGCATCGCGCGCAAATCGCAGCTCAATACATTCTTGAGTAGAGGCATCGCTGAACTCGCCCAGGCAATTAAAAGAATCTTCTTGAGAAATTCGAATTCCATCGTATCGACCCATGGATGGCATTTGGCCGCTCACTGCCAGCACACCTGTGTTATGAAACTCGTGATTGGTGAACAGGGGGCCATTGTGACAGGTAACGCACTGGCCTTTTCCGATGAATAATTTCAGACCAGATTTCTCCGAATTGTTTAGAGCGTTGTCACCATCCGAACCCGCAACCACCTGCGCGGCATAGTCATCGAAGCGAGTGCTGCCAGGTAGTATTTTTCGCTCGTAGGCTGCGATTGCTTTGCCTAGGTTTGCAAAGAATTGAGAGATGCCCGTTTGCATTTCGGTGTCCAGCGCATTCCAGCTTGCCTGCTGCTGTGCATCGCCGTCTGGTGTGCCAGACTCTGGCAACATCGCGGGCAAGCTTAACGGCCCGAATACATTTTCATACATGTCGCGGTAGATAGCATCGCTGGAAATAAGATGCAGTAACTGCACTCTATCGGTTGCGTGCTCATGCTTCGCTTCCAAAGGCGCGAGAGCCTGTGCCCACTGGCTATCTTTCCTTCCGTCCCAATAAAACCAAGGGCTATAGGAGAGCCCAACTAGGCTGGGCGTATGCATAGGTCCGATACCGACTCCAACGGCGAGGGCTAGTCCATCTGTAAACATAAGTTCAGGTTTGTGGCAGGTCGCACAGGCAACCTGGCCATTGCTGCTCAGGCGAGTGTCGAAGTAGAGGCGATGACCAAATTCCGCGGCTGCAGGCTCGTCAGCTACTAGATTACTAGGATCTAATGGCAGCGGTGGAAGGGAATCCAGAGATAACGAAGCGATTAATCTGCGCTCTTCCTCGCTCCAAGCAGGTACTCCAGGGATAGACAGGTAGTTCCAGCCAACGACAACGATCAGGGCGATACTAGCGAGTAGTGGCAGCAGCAGATCTTTCTTCATTGTAGGTCGAAATCGATAATAGTAGTGTCGTCAACGCCGGCATATTGAAATTCAATCTGCAGTTCCCAGAGCCCCTGCATGTGAAATCGCACGCCCTCGAGCAAGTAGTCGCCATTGTCGAGTCGCTTTGTTACTTGAGGCTGGGTCGGCAGGCCATGATCGTGCTCAGGCATTCCACCGAATACGTTCAATTCCTCTAGTTCTATGATTTCGCCATCGCGATCCAGCACGCGTATATGCCAACTGTGAATTGTGTTGATGCTAAGAGGCGAAAGTTCGCTATAGATTTCAATCTTGAAGCCTTGATCCGTAACGCCGCTTAGATCCGGCAGACGGACATCGGCCGCGTTAGCGGAACAAAGGGTAAGCACAAGTGATAGGGCAAAAAGTATTTTCATAGTGTATCGGTATAAAGCCTTACTTAGGGATGACAATAATACGGCAAACTGTTGGAGTAGAGTAGGCGGAGAGGCCTAGCTTTTCACATTAGCTTATTAGTGGGTTACCTGCTGGATTGAATCCGAAACCATTTGCAAGTATGAAATACAGATTGAAAACCATAACGGAGGTATGAATGCTAATTCGCTGAGTGAAGGCTGGAAGCAAAGCTATGATTACGAATGAAAAGCTTATCCAATCGAGCTTGCTGCCCAGAATTATGACATCCGCCAGTTGTGCGGTTGCTACAAAAGCGGCAAGACCAATGAATACTGGGGCACGGCGTGACATGTAATAGTCACGTAGATCGAGGCGTGTGTCCGGATCGACGTCTGGGGTTATCGCGTAGGAGACGAGCACGATGAATAGGGTAGGGAATATCAAGAACCACACTTGGTAGATAAGCGTGAATTCTATTTCGCGATAGGGCCAGATTCCGACCCAATACTGAATCGCATACAGTACGATAACGAGGGACCATCCCAAGTGTAGCCAATCTATTCTCGGCACAATGTGCGTGCGCAACAATCGTCCCCAGCCTGCGAAGATCTCCGTCAGGGCTATAGCGATTACTACCGATGCCAGTGCTATTAGAAATTCGAATAGTGTCATTGGGTGCTCTTTAATTCTCTCAAAACTATTTGTTACTTACTCAGTCTACTACGTTGTATCAGGCAGTTCAGTTTTCTAGGGTATCGTAAATTAAAAAAGGGCAAGTCCTCGCGGAGCTGCCCTTTCTGCTTCTTAAATCTAATTGGCGTTGCTAGCGACTGGCGCTAGCTAGGCGGCTTTACATTTAAACAGCGACGATTTCTTCAGCCTGTGGTCCTTTCTGACCATCTGTTACGATGAACTCAACAGCCTGACCTTCAGCTAGAGTCTTGTAACCAGCGCTTTGGATTGCACTGAAATGTGCGAATACGTCTGGGCCGCCTTCACGTTCGATGAAGCCAAAGCCTTTATTTTCGTTAAACCATTTCACTGTACCGCTAATTTTTTCGGACATGTTTGTTACCTAAATTTTAAATGTAGTAATCCTGCAAAGCAGGGGTCGTGCTAGAAATTCGGCGTACTTATAAACTTTATGACGAGGTGTTACTGGAAGACTTCGAAATGGGGAGAATAAATAGTTGCTTACTTTCAAGCTAGGCGCAGTTTACAGGCAAACCATTGGCTGTCAAGGGTTTTTCCGCTGTACATCCATGCTCTAGAGGGCCTAAATAATGCCTATCTAGGGGGCTCAAATTGAGCCTTCGCGGTAGTTCTTTTTTAGAAATCGGGGAGAGCAAATCGCTAGAAAAAGTAAATCATTTTCGCCGGTATTCTTGATGCGCTGGCGGGTATTCGCGGGAACTATGACCACGTCACCTGTTGTGATATCGCAGGGTTCTTCACTCCCCACCTCGACCAATCCGGTACCTGACAAGATCACGTAACGCTCAGTAGTGTTCTCTAAGTAATGCCACTTCGTTTGTTGACCCTGTTCCACTCTTGCCCGAACTATCGAAACAGCTGCGTCATCTGCGGAGTTGGATGTTTCTATAATGTGGCAGCCTTCCTCGAAGTAGTACTCATTACTGGAATCGTGTTTCTTAATCATAGGTGATTGATCTATTGTGTTGCGGCGCTCAGCTCGGCTATTAACTCATTGAGCTTCGCGGTGACCTCGGAGGTAACATTGTAAGTGAAACCGGATGCCGCAATACTGTCAGATCGAAGCATGAAATCGTAGCCTCCCTCGGCATATACTTCATTGAGGGCCTCGCCCAGTAGGCCGCGATAACGCTCTAAAAACTGATTCTGGCTGCTCTGTAGTGTGCTTTGAGCGCGCTCACCGATTTGTTGAAACTTCAATTGCTTGAATTGGGCCTCTTCCTGAATGCGCTGCATCTCAGTGCTAGCAAGAGTTGGGCTGTTCACTTGGAGGGCATCCTGCAACTCCAATAGTTCTTTTCTCAGTGAGTCCGCTGCGGATTGATCCTCGCTGAGCGCCGATTCTAGTTGTTGTACCTGTTGCTTCCACGCTTCAGTATTAAAAAAGGCCTCATTAAAATTGAGGACGCCGATGGTTGCATGAGCGAATACGCTGCCAGAAAACAGTAATACGAATAGGGTTAGAGGGATTTTCTTCATTGCTAGCTCCTATCAAGAATTAAGAGAAGGTTGCCGCTGACCGCCTGCGCTGTTGTGGCGGGCAGAGTGAGTAGCAGTCTAGAAATTTGACAGGCTAGCGTGGAACTAGTTCTAGATTACAAAAAGTTGGACACAGCAGACACAAGCATACCCATTGCGAGAAGCAATAAGAGGATAGGAAGTTGGGGAAGGGCAAAAATTAAGCTCCCGACAGCGAAGGGTCGGGAGCTTATTTAAAGCTTATCTGGCAATACTTAGAGAGGGACTACTTTGTTTGCACAAGGTCCTTTCTGACCTTGTCCAACTTCGTACTCTACTTCTTGGCCATCATTTAGCGTGGCGAAACCGCCGTCACTTTTAATTTCTGAGTAGTGAACGAATAGATCGTTACCACCTTCCGCTGGAGTGATGAAACCGAAACCTTTGTCTGCATTAAACCACTTAACTGTACCTTTACTCATGTAACCCTCGATATATAAAAATATATTGCTCTTTAACGTTCAAAATTGCGAAATAGGAATCTGTTTACGATTCTTCTTCTGCTCTGTGGCGAAACTTCGTTCTCTGTTATCTCTCTACCTTGACCAAGCATTTTCATGCAACGACTCGGCAGAATGATTCAGGCCCGTTTCACCTATTCAGACCTGAGCGGGCATTGTAAAGTCTTCTAAGCTAAATTCATAGAGGTGTCGGTCTTCACAGCGGTGTCTAAAGCGTTCGGTCACTTTTCCCTTCTTCGTGAAAATCGCCCGCAGCAGTTGATTCGAGCCTGCAGTCATCACGGCTAGCGTCCCCTCTACGAAACCTCCCTGCAGTGGTTAAAATCATTGTAGCGATTCACCTTGCCGAAACTGATGATTCGCATATCGAACACCACCTCTACGAGCATCATTCTTTAGTATCCTATCCCTTCAGACTATAACCAATTGTTATATATGATATTTCTATGGTCTGGAGAAGCGGGATTCGAAATGCTCAGCAGCCATCGCCAATCCAGTGCTCTGGTTTCGAGCGCATCAAAGCAGCCGATGCCTGGCATTTCTGAGGAGGTTTCGCCGCCGCTTACGGCCACCTTCGATGGTGGGA
>CAJXQP010000044.1 GCA_913058275.1 uncultured Gammaproteobacteria bacterium
GATGTAGCAATTGACGGCACCCAAAACTGCGAAGGTTGTACCATGCCTTCTTCACTGATGCCGACATGGATAGGTCTGCCGAATGCGCCATAGTTAGCGCCGCGACCAACTACAGGCCAGCCATAGTTATTGCCAGGTTCGATGCGGTTAATTTCATCGCCGCCTTGTGGTCCGTGTTCAGACTCCCAAAGATCACCTGTCTCCGGGTGAATCGCTAGGCCTTGAGGGCTGCGATGACCGTAGCTCCAGATTTCAGGAAGCATGCCTGACTGTCCGACAAACGGATTGTCATTCGGTACGGTGCCATCATCGTTTAGACGCACAATAACGCCCTGGTGATTGCTGCGATCCTGTGCCGGGTGGGCGCGCAGAGCGGCTTCATCTCCAACCGGAGGAGCCATGCGATCACCTAGAGTTAGGAACATATAGCCATCGTCATCGAAAACAATCTTGCCGCCGTAGTGTCCAAAGCCGACTGCTTGTGCTTCGAAGATTTCTACGACATTGGTCAGTCGATCATTCTCAAAACGACCGCGCGCAATAGCTGTCGCGGAGCTGCCTTCAGTTTTTTTGGAATAGGTGAGATAGACCCAACGGTTGTCGTTGAAATTAGGATGAGGCAAGACGTCAAACAAACCACCTTGGCCTTCATAGAATACTTCTGGAACTCCGGGAACCGCTTCAGGAAGAAGACTTCCATTACGCACGACTCTGAGGCGGCCAGGTTTTTCTGTTATTAGCATATCGCCGCCGGGTAACCAAGCCATAGCCCATGGTTGTACCAAATCTTCGGCTACCGTCACGACTGTGTAGTCATGGTTGGCTGCATGGTAGACGTCCGACTGCGCGTTAACGCCAGCCGCAGCAGTTGCTAGTAGGGCGGTACCGGCAAGTTTTAACAAATTGCGAAACATAATGTATTCCTCTCTAGTTCAAATCAATTCAGGCTCGCCTATACAAGATAGGCGAGCCTGTTAAACGGGTACTTCTTGAAACTAACTCTCTATGGAAACATTTGTGCTAGCTGAGCTTTCGCATCGGCGCTTGCCATGTGATTGAGGTTCTCAATAACGCCAGCGAGTGCTTTTCCACGATCTGGAGTATCTGCGGCTGCTTGAAGGGCGGCCATTGCGCTTTTGCCTTCGGCAGTCGCAGCATGTTGGATATTGGTTACGGCGCTAGCCATAGCACGTAGGCCTTCTGTCAATTCCATATTTCCGCTGATAGCACCTAGAGTGGCTTTATCTGCATCCGAAGGAAAGTGGTTAAGGCTAACAACGATATCGGCTATTTGCTTGGCTGCAGCCATATTGGCAGCATTGTCTTGAGCTACTGAAAACTGCGCAAACAGTGCCATAACGGCAATCAATAGGAACTTTTGTACGAATGTATCTTTCATGGTGTTCTCCTGGGCCCGGGATTCCGAGTAAAATTAGTATCTTGAGTCTATCTCAGTAATCTAGGAATAAATAGCCGTTTTACATGTCAAGCTAGTGGTAGAGAGAAGTTTTCTAGCGGCAGGTGGACGCATGACTTTACTCGTTACAAAGAATTACAAATTTGCTTATTCATATTTGGTTAAGCATTTGATATTTATCATGGTTTTGGAAGCGCGGTGCAGTGTGCACTTGCTTGTAGGAGAGAGATTGCTTATCCTTCTTCTCCCGCTTATAACAGGCGATTAATGCTCCCGAATTTAGTGTTTATTGGGTGTGAATTGAGCGGTAAGACGACACAGTCGGCTCGTTAAACGAGTGCACTGGAATTAAAGAATTATTATCTGGAGAGTGAAATGTTCGCAACAAAACGACTGATTTCATCATTCATCCTGAGTGTCGGCGCCATCGCCTTCACCTCAGTCGCTTGGAGTCAGTCCGGCACCACAGTTTACGACGGAGACTGGCCGGATCATCACGGCGATAAATTTGCCCAGCGCTATTCTCCGCTAGACCAGATCAACGCAGAAAACGTTGGCGAACTCGCAGTCGCATGGAGCTTCAACACTGGCCCTATAGGCCCTTCGGCAGAATTTAATAATCCGTCTACACCTATCGCTATCGATGGTGTTCTCTATGTCACCATGGGCAATACGCGAAATGTCGGAGCTATCGACGCTGCTACCGGACAACTACTGTGGTTATGGCGGCCGCAAGAAGGTGAGAGATTCGATCATGCTCCACGTAAAGGTGCTGGCCGCGGTTTGTCACACTACCGATCCAACGGTGAAGATCGCATCCTAAGCATTACTCCAGGCTTTCAGTTGGTTTCATTAGATGCAAAGACGGGTATTCCTGATCCGAATTTTGGTGAGAATGGCAGCGTAGACCTGTTCATGGGCCTGCGAAACGCTGAAGACGACAGATTTGATGACATCGACATTGGTTCTTCCATGCCTCCGTTCGTGATGAACGATGTGGTTGTAGTAGGACCAGCGCATCGTGTAGGTATGCGACCGCGTTCTAAGTCGAATGTTAAAGGCGATGTCCGTGCCTACGATGCCCGTACCGGCGAACTCAAGTGGACCTTCCACACGATTCCAGAGCGTGGTGAAGTTGGTTTTGAAACGTGGCTAGATGGAGGCGTTGAATTTACTGGTAACGCTGGTGTTTGGGCGACTATGTCAGGCGACCCAGAGATGGGTCACCTTTACCTACCCGTAGAGTCGGCAACCGGTGACCGTTACGGCGGTGATCGTCCGGGCGACAATCTATTTGCCAACGCGCTAGTTGCTGTGGATATACAGACTGGAGAGCGGCAGTGGCATTTTCAGCTAATTCACCATGACATCTGGGACTGGGACAATCCTTCAGCCCCGGTAGTCGCGGATTTGCCAAACGGTCGCAAGATCGTCATGCAAGTTACTAAGCAAAATTGGGTTTACACTTTCGACAGAGTTACTGGTGAGCCAGTATGGCCAATTGAAGAACTACCGGTTCCGGCAGGCGATGTGCCTGGTGAATGGTATGCAGCAACACAGCCATTTCCGACCAAGCCAGCGCCATTTGACCGTCAGGGAGTCTCGGAAGACGACATAATCGACTTCACCCCGGAGCTTCGAGCAGCGGCAATGGAGGCAGTTTCAGATTTTCGTTTCGGCCCTAACCTCTACACGCCTCCTTCTAGGGTTGATGATGCGGACGGCACGCGCGGCGTTCTGAGTCTGCCGTCTTCTACTGGCGGTGCTAATTGGGAAGGTTCGGCAATGGATCCTGAGACGGGCATTATCTATGTGCCTTCGAGAACGGCTCTTGCGCTTTTATCAGTAGGCAAGGATCCGGAGTCAGATCTCGACTTCAGTATGGCCTTTGGCGTACGTGTACCGAGAGTGCAAGGCTTGGATGTAATTAAGCCTCCCTATGGTCGCATTACAGCTATCGATATGAACTCGGGTGATCACGTGTTTCAGGTGGCGAATGCTGATACTCCAGAGAGAATCAAAAATCATCCAGCCTTGCAGGGCGTGGACATCCCACGCACAGGAGTGCCAACAAGAGCGGGATTGGTTTTGACTAAGACATTGTTGTTTGCAGGTGAAGGTGGCGGCGGCCCAGGCGCTAGCCCCATATTCCGTGCCTACGATAAGCAAACCGGCGAAATTGTCGCTGAAATAGATCTGCCCAATATGCAATCTGGGCAACCCATGACTTATGAAGTCGATGGCAAGCAATACATTGCCATGTTTGTTAGCGGTAACGCTGGTCCCACTCAGTTAGTGGCGCTAGCCCTTCCGTAATTTTTTGAACTAGGAGTTATTATGACTATGCGAACTTTTTTAAATCGAACTGTACTTGCGCTACCTCTATTGTTAATTGGCCTGCCTATTCAGGCAGCTGACTGGGTAATTGATCCCGGAAACTCAATGGTAACTTTTAAGTATAACTATGGTACGGACCCCTATGAGGGTCGATTTACAAATGTTCAGGCTACTTTCGATATCGACCCTATGAGCCCTACTAGTTGCGAATTCAACGTAACTATTAACATCGCTGATATTGATGTCGATTCACCAGAAGTTCTGGACTACTTGCTCGATTATGAATTGTTCGATGTAGATGCTTGGCCGACAGCGACTTTTAAGGCTGAGAAGTGCCGCCTAACTGGGGTGACTTCCTTTGAAGCCGACGGCATTTTGACAGTTCGTGACCAGACTCATCCGCTGACTTTTCCATTCGATCTTAGTATTGAGACATGTGATGGAAGCGTTTGTTTTAACCTCACCAGTGAAGTGGTTCTTCAGCGTCTCGACTACGGCGTTGGTCAAGGCTACTGGGCGAATACTTCCGAGGTTCCAAACGACGTAACGGTTACTGTAGATGTCTACGCGGTACAAGAATAATTAATAGATTTACTCACAAATAGGTTATATCAATGTTAACTCGATTTTTTTCCAACACACGCCGCCTTTTACTAATACTAGTTTGCTCGGCATTCCTGGTTTCATGCGATCGATTGCTGACACCTGATTTCAATACAGACATAACCGAGCTTAGAGGCGGCGCATACACGCTTGATACAGATCATGCGACATTGTTGTGGAAGATTAATCATCTAGGTTTCTCTACCTTCATCGGTAGATTTAACGACTTCGATGCATCGTTGGATTTCGATCCAGAAAACATCGAAGCCTCTACCTTGGAAGTAGTTATTAATACTGCAGGCTTGGATATTAACAATGATGAATTCGCAGAAGAGTTACGTGGCGACGCTTGGTTCAACGTTGAACAGTTTCCACAAGCTGCATTCAAAACGACTGCGTTTGTTGAATCAATAGACGAAGACACCTTCGTATTTCAGGGCGACATGACTCTACTCGGCGTTACGCTTCCTATGAATCTGGAGATTAATTTTCATGGTGGTGGTCGAAATTTCCTTACTCGCAGTTATACGCTGGGCTTCTCAGCAAGCGGTGAATTTTTGCGCTCCGATTTTGGCCTAGATAGATTCACAAGTTTCGGTGTCGGAGATAATATCGAGCTTGAGATTCATGTTGAATTTATGGCTGTTCCTGAGTAGACGCGGTTTTTTTGCAATGTTATTTAAGCCCCATTCGGCATTCCCGAATGGGGCTTTTTTATTGACTGAACAAAAGGCAGCATTTGCGACAATGATCTCCTCTTCAGACTTCGAAGACAGCTGTCTCTGCTTCGGATTGTGCTATTAGCGAATACGATTGCCGCCAGCTACCCATTTGCCGTATTGGTGTTGCCTGCCGTTTCAGGCATACTTCTGGGCCTTATTGCTAATAATTTAGCAATAATCACAATTACGTTTAGGGAGCTATCAATATGTCTTTCCCAAGATTGATTCATTCTAATCCTGGTTGGGCCGTTCTGGCCGCGATAACAGCGTTCGGTATTTCTTCAGTACTGCAGGCTCAGGTGCCCATCATCCAGCCCGGCGCACCCGGGCAGGCGAGTCGGGTTATTACCGCAGAAGAGGCGTCAGACCTCGCTGGTATCTCCTACTCCTTAGGCGACATTCAGTTCCTGCGCGGCATGATTCCACACCACGCGCAGGCGAAAGAGATGTCGGCGCTTGCTCAAGAGCGCACTAACAACACGACGGTTTTGGCAGTAGCCGCGCGCATTACGTTGTCGCAGGACGATGAGATCTCTATGATGCAGGGTTGGCTTCGCGATCAGGGTCTTGATGCTCCTGCCGAGGATGTTCATCATCAGCCTGGTTTCGAGCGCATGAAGGGCATGCTCAGCGATGAGCAGATGGAAGAGTTAGCTGCCTCTACCGGCCCCGAGTTTAACCGACTCTATTTGGAATACATGATCGATCACCATCAGGGCGCTCTTGATATGGTGGAGATGTTATTAGGCCAGCGTGGCTCTGTGCAAGATCCACTCCTTTACGAATTCACGTCCGATGTGACCTCCGATCAGACGTCGGAGATCGAGCGCATGGACCTTCTGCTCGCAAGCCTGAACCCTGATCCGAGAGTTGGTTTGGCGGCAGGCTTCCGAGACGCTGGCGAGGCCGCGTTGAATATGCAGATCGTTGCATCGCTACCTAAGCCGGCAGGTTTTTTCGACCCCGAAAGACCTTCTGGAATTTCTCTGAGTCGCCTGCAAGAAATTGAAGATGCTGCAAGTGGTAATACCCCTGAGACACCAGATGAAGACGAGGACGAAAATTCAGATCCGCGTCCGGCCTTGTTGAGTTTCTCAAATACCGACTTACTGTTCTCTGGCAACTTCATGGTGGCAGGTAACTACCACGGCTTTAATACCTACGACATCAGTAACGCACGAGCGCCAAGGCATATTGGCTCTGTGGTGTGTCCGGGCGGGCAGGGCGACGTTTCGTTAGTGGGTAACCTGCTGATAATGTCTGTTCAAGAAGTTCGAGGAAGATTGGACTGCGGACTACAAGGTGTTCCAGAACCGATAAGTGATGAGCGAGTGAAGGGTATTCGCATCTTCGATGTAAGTGATTTCACTAATCCAACTCAAGTTGCTGCTGTACAAACCTGTCGCGGTTCTCACACACATACTGTGGTATCTGACCCAACTACAGTTTCAGGCAGTATCTTTGTTTATGTGTCAGGCACCAGTGCGGTACGCGATGACGAAGAGTTGGCGGGTTGTTCCAGTGACTCACCCTTCGAAGATGAAAACTCGGCGTTATTTCGCATAGAGGTCATCGAGATTCCGGCAGAAAACCCTGCGGCGGCTCGCATCGTTAACCGTCCGTTTATCTTCGCCGATCCTGATAACGGAACACTGGCGGGTTTGTGGGACGGAGGCGATCATGGTGATGACACGCAGACTACGAGACAAACAAATCAGTGTCATGACATTACTACGTTCCCCGGTATCGGTTTAGCCGCTGGAGCGTGTTCTGGTAATGGCATCTTGTTGGATATCTCCGATCCGGCGAATCCTGAACGACTGGACCAGGTTATCGACCCTGGATTTTCTTACTGGCACTCGGCTACTTTTAATAACCGCGGCGACAAAGTGATCTTTACCGACGAGTGGGGTGGCGGTGGCCGTCCTAGGTGTAGAGCGCAAGATCCTCTAACCTGGGGCGCGGATGCTTTCTACGACATCGTCGATGGCAAACTACAATTCCGCAGTCATTATAAAATGTCGGCTCCACAAACTGATACGGAAAACTGTGTTGCTCACAACGGTTCTCTGATTCCTGTACCAGGCCGCGATCTATTCGTTCAAGCTTGGTATCAAGGTGGTGTGTCGATCGTAGATTTCACCGATTCAATGAATCCGGTCGAGATCGCGTTCTTCGACCGCGGGCCCATCGATGAGGAAGAATTGATTACTGGAGGATATTGGTCCACTTACTGGTACAACGGCCACATCTACGGCACAGAAATTTCGCGAGGCCTCGATGTGTTTGCTTTGCAGTCTAGCGATTATCTTACCGAAAACGAAATCGCGGCAGCCTCACTGCCGGAGCTAAACGGCATCGTCAATGCTCAGACTCAGCAGATAGTCGAGTGGCCTGCTGTACCAGTTGTTGCGCGAGCGTATATGGACCAGTTGCAACGTGAAAACCGACTCTCAACAAACCAGACGAGCGATCTAATCGATGCCCTAGAGCGTGCCGAAGCCTTGCTAGCTGGAGAAAATGGCAATCGACGTAGCACAGTTCGCGCGCTGAATAATCTTGCAGATGATTTTTCTGATGTTGCGGGTGATTTCAATGGCATCTCGGGAGTCCGGTATGCGGCTTTGGCAGAAGCGCTGGAGGGGATAGCGGATAGCTTGTAGAGACTCTGCAAAAGGGCAGATCGCGCTTAACAGGCGCTTTCTGTCCTTTTTTATGCGCCGAGATTCTTGTTCTGGAGGTTTTTTGAAAGAATGGGCCCCTAGCTAAAACCGGCCAAGAATCAGCCAATCCATGTCAGAACGCCTATTGTCGGGACTTCTTTGACTTTTGCCTTTATCAGGGTTCAAATGGTTGCCCATTATCATCATCCATTCGCTACTGCAGTGAATTAGCTAGGTTAGCAGGGTGTAAATCGAATTAGCGTTCCACTTGCTAGGAGACAACAAATGGCAATCTCGGTGAAAATAACAACAAGAATGAGTGCTTTGCTCGTATGTGTCAGTTTCTTAGCCCTGCCTGTACAGGCGCAGGACGCTGCGAGACCGGATTTACAGGGTGTTTGGACCAATGCCTCGCTTACGAAACTCTCTCGTCCAGGCGGGGTCGAGACGCTGGTCGTTACACCAGAAGAGGCCAGAGTGATTGCCGCCAACACGCCAATTGCGGGCCTTGAGGGAGGCTTGGACGAGGGTGACGGGGTGAATGACACCCCAACCGCTGCCGATGAGGATTTCGGTACCCGTGCCTATAACAATTTCTGGGTTGAGCCCGGCGCAAACCTTGCGTTAATAAAAGGAGATTACCGTACCTCCTACGTTGTAATCCCTGAGAATGGTCAGGTGCCCCGTCTTGAGAATCCAAATTATGATTTCGAGCGGCGCAATTTTGGTTCTCGCTATCAGACTGGCTTTGGTGATGCTCGAGGACCCGAGGCAATCCCAAACGCGGAGCGCTGTCTTATAGGTTTTGGAAATAAGGCAGGCCCGGGCATGATGTCCGCCTTGTATAACAATACCTACCAATTCGTCCAGACCGAAGACTACGTCATGATCCTCGTTGAGATGGTTCACGATGCTCGCATAATTCCAATTTACGATTCGGCGGCAGATGCGCGCGCCAATCGTAGGCCGGTCGTACTAGAACAATGGTTCGGTGATTCCGTAGGATGGTATGAGGATGGTGTGCTTGTTGTAGAGACAGTTAACATAGATCCACTGCAACTTAGCCAGAGCTCGGTGCCGATAACTAAAGAAGGCCATATTATCGAGCGATTTAGTCGCTATTCTGATGATGAAATTTTCTACCAGTTTACCGTAGAAGACAGCAATATTTACAGTCAGCCCTGGACTGCCGAGTTGAGCTTCTACGCGACAGACGACCGGCTCTACGAATATGCTTGCCACGAAGGAAACTATTCTATGCCTGGCATACTAGCTGGGGCGCGTAGACTGGAGATGGAAGAGGCTGCGCAATAGTCTAACTAAGCTAAGATAGTTTTTATTGCCTTTGGGGTAGTCAGAGAATGTGGTTGTCCCTACGGGTTATATTGACGACATAAGAAATAGAATTCAGTTTCCCGCCAAATGATTGCCTGCCATTCTTAATGGCAGGCTCGTCAGCCGCTAAATTAATCTCACCGTGTAGACAGAGTGTAATTCATGAGTAAAAGTAAACCTCTCGATGGCTATAAGGTTGTCGACTTCTCTGCTGTTTTCGCTGGGCCCATATGTTCTCGCTTCCTGCGCGATTGTGGTGCTGACGTGATCAAAGTAGAGAGCCCTGGTGTTGGAGATCTAACTCGTGGTGTGAATGGTATTACGCAAGTCTTCGCTCACTTTAATGCAGGCAAGCGCAGCATCGCAGTAGATTTGAAGCAGCCTGCCGGGCAGTCATTGGTCAAACAATTGATAAGCGATGCGGATATCGTGATAGAGAATTTTAGGCCTGGAATAATGGCTAAATTTGGGCTGGACTTTGAAAGCCTACAACCTGATAACCCCGAACTCGTCTATTGTTCAATCTCTGGATTCGGTCAGAGTGGTCCTCATGTGAACCGCGCAGCGTATGCTCCAATAGTCCACGCTGCCAGCGGATTCGACAGTGTGCACGCCCAGTCGCAGCAAGGACCGAAAGAAGATGAGGTCATGCGTCCTAGCAATTGGGAGATCATGGTTGCAGATATTCTTACAGGTAGTTACGCCTTTGGAGCGATTCAGACGGCACTGCTGGGCCGTGAGCGCGGAGGTGGGGGCAGCTATATCGATGTCAGCATGATGGAATCTATGATGACGTTAATTCCCGCGCATATACAGTCCGCACAGATGGAGCAGCCTGCCCTAATAGGTAGATTCTTCCCAGTTAAGGTGAAGGATGGCTACGTTATGGCATGCGTAGTTTCGGACAAGAATTTGGAATGTCTGGCCGCAGCGCTTAGTCGGCCAGATTTGTTAGAGGATCCTCGATTTGTGCGCGGCCCACGAACTGAAAATTTCTATTTGCTGGCGGAGGAAATCGAACGTTGGTCTGCCTCGCTTAGTGCTGCTGAATGTGAAGAAGCGTTGAATCGTGCCGGAGTGCCTTGCAGCTTGTATCAGCAGGTCGACGACTTGTTTGCCCACCCTCAAGTAGTTGAGCGAAATTCATTTTCCTCTGTTCACGATGAAGTGCTCGGTGATTTTCTAATTCAGAATATGCCATTTAAGCTAGCAGGCAGAGACAGCACAGCGGCTTCTTGGGCAGCGAAGCTAGGCGAGCACACCGACGAGATATTGAGTGAACG
This sequence comes from uncultured Gammaproteobacteria bacterium, assembly GCA_913058275.1. Classification (GTDB taxonomy): domain Bacteria; phylum Pseudomonadota; class Gammaproteobacteria; order Pseudomonadales; family Pseudohongiellaceae; genus UBA9145. The sequence goes on from CAJXQP010000044.1 coordinate 10,361, forward strand.
CTTGCATCTTAAGCCGGCGGACATAGAAAAATTGAGAGCGAATTCAGTAGTTAGCTAACACCGAATTGAGAGTGCCCTCGGTGAAGACATCCAGACATTATCACTAACTGTATTTATGCCGGGTAACTATTACTCTCTGTGAGAATTTTAGTGCACAACACGTAGATTCGGAAAACTGAGAACTAATCGGGTATGCTTCTCACTCGTTTTTTCTTAGTATTGTAGTGCTGGGCAGGCGCTGTTCGAACCATGGGCATGCTTTAAGGCTAGAGAACTCTAGATTGGTGATTTTAGAGGTAAAGATTAGAAAAAAAGAGTTCAAAGAATGAATGCTATAAACCTTACAGATGGCGATATTACTCATCGCAAAGAAGTCATACAGCTTCTAAAGGTGGCGATTTCTCAAAAATGGGCATTCTCTTATTTAAGAACGCAGGGAAAGAAAATTACCTCTCAGGCCTTGGAGCTAGTAGGAGTCAAATCTTATGAAGGAGTGTTACGATCGGCTATGAGCCTAGCATTTTTGAGATGGAGGAAAGTGATACGCTAATGTTTCGTGCTCAAAGCGGTGGCGTGTCGATCATTTTTCAGAGTGTTCTCAATCTAGCGTCTCAGGAAGATCCTCTCTCAAAAACTTCGTCTGTGCACCACTTTGACCTCCCCTATAAAATCGCTTGTACACAGCTGCGAAAAACTGTGCGTGTCAACTTAGAAGCAATATCTGAAGTTCCTGTTGTGCTGTACTTGGTGAGTGGCGCGCTAATTGAAGGGTCGGTTATAGATATCTCTACAACTGGATCCAAGTTCAAAGTTAATCAAGATTTGGGGCAAGAGCTGCGCGACCCACAGATTCTCGATGCCTGTAAGATAAGCCTTCCTAACGATAAAATTTTGCAAACCGGAGCTCAGCTAATCGAAATGGTAAATGACGCGGAAAGTAGTACTTCTTACCTGCGCTGTCAATTAGTACATATGCGCACACAAGATGAAGAGATGCTCGATGATCTTATCAACGATATGTTGCGGTAGATAGAATCCTTCGCGGCGGGTTCGGATAGCTAATAGCCATCTCGTTTCCACCAGGCAGTTAGGCGTAGGGTGGGAAATGCATCCAGCCTGTAATGATGTATTTGACACCAGAGTTTACAACATTGCCTCTATGGGCATGGGTCCATTCTCCCGGCCAGACTAGCGTCTTTCCTTTTTGTGGTTGACACTCAAAGTCTTGATGTTCGAAGCGAGTAGAACCTCCGTCTTCAACATCATTGAGATAAGTCATCCAAGCAAGAACGCGGTGTGATGTGTCGATAGTCGTGCGTTCCGAATGAATCTTCATAAAATGTCCGCCTGGCTCATATTTTTGAATATTGAATGAGCCAACCTCGGCGCTAGGCAATACACTTTCTAGGAAGGGCCATTGCTCCAAGTAGTCCTTGTAACAATCAAACAGTGATTCAATATAGGTTCGTAGTGGCTCGTGGTCAGGCAATTCTAGGTCTCGGGGCCGTATGGCGAGATCAGTAGAGTTCTTAGACTCGGTATTCAGCCCGCCGGCCATCTGTCCCTTAGTGTGATTGCTTGGATGTGTTTCGAAAAAATTAATTAACTCGTCGCAGATTGATAAGGGCTCGATGCTCCAACTTCCAATGAAATGCGGATTGGGTTGGGATAATTCTAAGTCGATACGTTTCATGCGCTGCTTCCAAACTTGTAGTCGACGCCTTTGCGGGCATTGAAATTGATCACACCAAAGCCATTTCTTTCCATCTCTAATCCTTCTTTCGGCTTGCCCATGGCTAGCAACACCGAACCCAGTGAACCCGCTGCCTCCGTCATCAAAGGGTTAAGCTCTAATGCTCTGCGATAGCAGGCAGCGGCTTCTTCTAGCTGGCGGAGGCTCCACAGAGCGCTTCCGAGATTATAGTGGGCATCGGCAAAGCTTTCGTTCAGTGACAGCGCTTTGCGATATTTTTCGGCCGCCTCAATAACATGTCCCTGTTTTTGTAATGCTGTGCCCAAATTGTTGTGCGCGTCAGCATAGTCCGGTTTGTAAACTATCGCCTGCTGATAGCAGGCGATAGCCTCATCTACTAAGCCCTGATTTTTCAAGGCCGAGCCGAGGTTGCAATGCACTTCGGCAAAGTTGGGTCGAATCACTAATGCTTTTCGATAACTTGCCACAGCCGCATCGAATTTTCCCTTATCTAGGTACGCGTTTCCAAGGTTGCAGTGTGTGTTGGCATTCTTGGAATTCAAATTGAGAGACCGATTATAGCTGTCTATCGCTTTGTCGATCCTGCCGGAATTTTGGAAGACGAGGGCAAGATTTGCATGCGCCTCAGCATGGTCTGGTTTGAGAGCAATCACTTGTCCGTAACTTGCGATAGCCTCATCGAATCTGCCCAGATCGAGAAATACATGTCCGAGGTTGCACCGCGCGCTAAGATCTTTAGGCGCGAGACCAATAGCCTTTTTTATCATCTGAATACCGACGTCACTCTGTCCAGCCATGTGAGCTATCACGCCGAGTAGATGCAGCGCAGCAGGCTGGTTTGGTTCAACCTCTAAAATCTGTCGGTAGATTCTCTCGGCTTCGGCAATTCGACCAGCCGATTGATGTTGCATAGCCAAAGCCAATCCATCGTCAATAGACATGGGCGGCTGTGTTGATGAGGAGCTCGCTGCTTGGCCGTGCTTGGGATCTTTAGGGGGCATGCCTGTAAGACTCTCCGGGCTGAATCTTTCAATCCGCTTCTTGTTGCTTATCAATGCTGTAAGTCTACACCGCCGGCGATTCGCAAGAAAGTATGTGACGCACATTGGATGTTGGTCTCTAATGACGGCAGAGCGCTACCTGCCGGTCATCATAGACTATTGCGGTGTCGGGCAGCGTTTTGCGGTAACCGACCCGGTGGATCTAGAGAGAGCGTTCTCTTTCTTCAAGGAGCAGGGCGACTCGCTAGGGGGCTAGCCTCACGACGTAAGATGTTTTTCAAGTGTTCGCTGAGTTTTAAAGCGCTGAGATAGGCATCCTCGACTCGACTCCCGCCACACCAGTCGCCACAAGCAGCAAGTCTATTCGATTCATCTAGCAGAAAATCCTCTTCCAGGCTCTTTTCTGCTTTAGCATTTTTCCAGCGATGAATTGCGATGTGCTCTAGGGGCGGCAACTGATCGCCCAATAGTTCGTCCAATGCCGCTAACATACTATGGCGTACAGCATCGATGTTGCATTCGAGTTGCGTCTGCGCCCACTCATTGCTGTCTCTTATACACATCTCCGAGCCCACGAGACCGAGGCTGA
>CAJXQP010000045.1 GCA_913058275.1 uncultured Gammaproteobacteria bacterium
GAGATCAGCCTCGGTCTCGTGGGCTCGGAGATGTGTATAAGAGACAGGTCTAGATCATCTGGATACTTCGCAGCGAGTTCTCCCATGGCATCGGCATAGGCCTGATCTTGAACGCGTCGGGTCTCTGGATCGAAATCCTCGATGTAACGAACGGCGAGTGTCCGAATCATGTCGGCTTCCTTTGCCGTGGCGCTATCGATTCTAGCTAAGGCTTGTTGCAATGCATTATAGGCCCGTGGTGCTTGTGCCGTTGTCATTGCGCCATTTAGATAGGAGCCCCAACTCCATGCTTCGCCCCAGTAACAGATAGCACAATCTGGATCAGCCATGTTTGACGCTTGAAATGATCGCGCCGAGTCATCTTTAGCGAATGAGTACATCAATTGAAATCCCTGATCGAAATAAGTCTGTGCCATTTCGCTGTCAGATGAGATAGGAAAATGGAAGTCGCCCATCGCGCTATCAAACAATTTCATAGGTTCATTGAAGGAATCGGGATAGTCGATTTCCTGAGCGATGGAATTCATGCTGATTCCGTAGCAGCATAAGGCGGCAATTGCAGTCGATAGTCGGTTCATAGATTGTTCCTACTACTTAGCTCGCTAAGTACGATTGTAAGTTGTCTGTAGCCTGTTCGATCAAATTGACCTATTGCAAGATAAATACAACGGGCGCATTCGGCCCTAGCGGCCAACCTAAGATTACCCAGATAACTGTCAGTGTCAGGCCTGATACTAGCAGCGCCGCGGAGTAAGGCAGCATTGTGGCCGCCAGAGACCCTAGCCCAAACTCTTTCTGCCAGCGTTGGCAAAACACGAGTATCAGAGGAAAGTAAGGCATGAGGGGCGTGATGATATTAGTTGCGCCATCACCGACACGGTAAGCAGCGGTGCTCATCTCAGGACTGATACCAATCAGCATTAGCATCGGTACGAGCACAGGGGCGAGCAGGGCCCATTTCGCGCTCGCCGAACCTATAAACAGGTTGATGGTGGCACCGAATAAAATGATCAGCGCCATCAAGACGGAATCGGGCAAGCTAGAGCCTTCTAATACTGCAGCTCCTTTTATCGCAAAAATAAGACCGAGGTTCGACCAGTTGAACATCGCCACGAAGTGAGCAGCGGTGAACGCGAGCACAAGATAATAGGAGAGGTCCGCCATGGCGTCGCTCATCATCTTCACGATATCGCGATGATTCGAAACCGTGCCGGTAGCTGATCCATAGGCCCACCCTGCGGCCAGGAATAGAAAGAAGAAGCCGGCGACCAAAGATTGAAACATCGGTGTGAGTCTGGCCTCTGGATTCGCCGCTTCATTTATAAGCGGAGTGCCAGGGCCGATTGTTAGGAAGATCCATAGTGCGATGATTCCCAGGCAAGCATAACCAGCGCGAGCTAAGCCTTTTCGTTCGTTGTCGCTCAATGTGATGCTCGGGTCTTTGATGACGCCAGCGGTCGAGCTCTCGGCATCACCCGGTTTGATCGGCGCTAATCGAGGCTCGATGATCTTGTCGGTGACATACCAGATCGCCGGTAAAAACACGAAGGTCATGGCGATGATGAAGTAGGCGTTGCCAGCGATGTTCGCATCCCACGAAGGCTGGATGGTTTCGGCTGCTGCCTCGGTGATGCCGAATAGGAGCGCATCAAGCTGGCCGGGAAGCAGGTTTGCAGAGAAGCCACCCGACACGCCGGCAAAAGCTGTGGCGATACCGGCAATTGGATGGCGCCCGGCTGCGGCGAAGATAACGCCAGCTAACGGGATGAGAACAACATAGGCTGCATCGGCTGCTAGGTTACCCACCATGCCAATAAGGGCGACGGCTGGAGTAAGCAGGAATAAAGGGGCTTTGGACACGGCGCCGCTCATCGCAGAGGCGAAGAGGCCGGAACGTTCTGCAACGCCCGCACCGAGCATGACCACGAGAACATAGCCTAGAGGATGGAAACTGGTAAAGGTTTCGGGCATATCTACGAGTAAGCGTTGGATATTTCCAGCCGATAGCAGGCTCTCTGCGCTAATCATAATGGCATTACCCGCCGCATCGACCTGCGTTGGGTGGGCCGCGGACACGCCGAATACGGCCGCCGCGACACTTATGGCTATAACAACTGCAATACAATAGAGAAAGATGAAGACAGGATCGGGCAGTTTGTTTCCAGACTTTTCGATCCAGGCGAGAATGCCTTTCATTTCAGTGGATTGTGTTTGTGTATTCTCAGTCATTGTTATTTTCCCAGGCTGCTGATGCTTGTCGGTCGCTTCTTATCAATAATGGCATTTACTTTATGGCAGCCTCTTAACGGAGTAAACGGAAAAAAGTGTTTAGCTCGTTTAGGTAGCTCTCGGTCTGTTCCAATGCCGCGAAGTGTCCTCCTTTCTCCATTAGAGAGTAGTGACGCAAATCATACGCTGCCGCCACCCAAGATCTTGGTGTTATAAAGATTTCGGCGGGATAGAGGGCCACTCCGGTAGGCACATCGATATATTCGATTGGCTTGGCGACTGGGGTTTTACTGTTTTCGTAATAGATGCGCGCGGAAGAGGTAATGGTCTCGGTAAACCAGTAGATGGCGATATTGGTCAGCAGCTCATCTTTGGTGAAGTAATCGTCGAGATCGCCGTCTGCACCCTGCGGCATGTCGGACCAGCCGTGAAATTTCTCTACGATCCATGCGGCCAGTCCAGCCGGCGAATCATTTAATCCATAACCTAAGCTTTGTGGTTTGGTCCCTTGAATTCGTTGATAACCAACTTCGTTCAGCATATAAGCAGTTCGCGCGGTGCGTAAGCTGCTTATTGCCTCTGGGACATCATCTCTGTGCGCTGCGTCTGCTGGCGGGCCCGCTAAAACCATATTTGAGTGGAGGCCTATTAATCGCTCGGGGTAGTTGTTGGCGAGATGGCGATTGATGATTGCGCCCCAATCGCCGCCGGCGATTGCATATTGTTCGTAACCGAGGCGCTGCATGAGTCCTGCAAGGATATGAGCCATCTTCTCTGGGCTATAACCTGGCTCACTGGGTCTTTCGGAAAAGCCAAAGCCGGGTAGTGAGGGTGCTATGACATGATACGAATCGGCAATATCTCCGCCATGAGAGACAGGGTCGGTGAGAGGGCCTACGATCTTCGAGAATTCGGATACCGAACCAGGCCAGCCGTGAACCATCATTAAAGGAATTGCATCGGGATTCTCGGAACGTTGATGAATGAAGTGCATAGCTAAACCATCGATTTCAGTTTTGAACTGGTCGAATTGATTTAACTCAGATTCTTGTTTCTTCCAGTCGAAGTCGTTCTGCCAATAACTTATCAATTCAGCCAGATAGCTGGAGTCAGTGCCATATTCCCAGGTGGTATCTGTTATTTGATCAGGCATGCGGGTAGCTGCAAGTCTGCGCTGAAGATCCTCGATCGCTACATCTGAGATATCAATCTCAAAGGGAATAATAGGTGCGTTGTTTGCAAACTTGGATTGCGGCATGAGCATCTCGCTTGAGGAGGGTGTGATTTTATTTTGCTTCGCTAGGCTCGATGTGAGCAGGTCAGGTTTCGCTATGGCTACTGATCCAAGGGTGATGGCGATAGTTGCGGTGAGCACAACGCCGAATCGAATAGGCGCAGAAGTGAGTGCTGTTAGCTTTACCGTTGGTGTTGATAGTCTTGAGTACATAGTTTTCCTCGCAGCTGAAGCTGGTAGTCAATTCTTGGATTATACTTAATTATTTTCTGTATCTGACAATGCTTTACAGATCACCTCTACAGCAGAGTCTATGTCTACTTGCTGACACTCAAGGCAGGTAGCTGGTGCGCGTTGTTCCCTAGCGGCTTTTTGGAGTTGCAGTGCCCGAAACTGCTCATTGCTACTCCACTCCAAAATCTAGATATCACTCGTCATCTTTCGTGAACAAATAGGACACTTCGCCGCGCTCAAACTTCAGCTCCCGAGTATCATAGTTCTCCATGAGTGCAGAGCTTAGATAGTTATCCTAAGTCATTAAATTGATTAGTTTGTTGGCTACTTTGGCACTAAAAAGTCCGCGGCAATTTTCCAGATTAAGAGTGTATCATTCAACGTAGGAATTACAGATGTGAAAAAGAACTTTGTTCAACTCAAAAAGAAATCTATCGAGCTTCCTGATTCAGAATTAGCGCTGCTGTATTGCGCCGCAGAGACGACCGTTTAGTTCGGCGTAGCGGTCCAGCTCTACTTTCTAAAAAACTGCCTGATCTCGCTCTCCTTGGATAGTGCGTCCTCATACCCCATTTCCCTTAGCGCGCTGCAGAACTCTTTTTCAAACAGTACAAGACTTAGCAGCGTGCTCGAACTGTCTGGTTTTATGTGTTTGGCCATCTGCTTTGGAAGTTCATCGTAGAACTGTGTGGCAATGGTGTTGATTTCTTTGCTGGGAGAAATTTCAAGCAGTTCAATATATTGAGCGCTGATTTTTCCGTTATTCCTTATCCCTCGCGGTAGCTGATTGAGCACCTCGTTCATATCACGAAGAAACTCCAAATCATTTTCCAAGGTGTCGACGAAGGCACTGTTTAACATGTGTCCCATAATCTGCGAGATCGAGGGCGCAGCGGCCACGGTATTCTCAACAGGCGTCTTGCTGCGGTTGCCGCTAACCCCAATCACCAGTAGTCGGCTTGCGCCTAGTTGAATCGGTGTGGATGTTGGAGCTAGTTGTCGAACAGCGCCATCGCCATAGAATTGCTCATCGATCTTAACAGCGGGGAATAACACGGGTAGTGCCGAAGAGGCCATCAGGTGCAAGTAGCCAATCTGAGCACGCCTACCAATGCGATGCGGCCCTGCCCAATCACTGAGCCCCTTCATTCCCTGGTAGAAGGAAACTGATTCACCGGTGCTGTAGGCGGAAGTAGTAATACTTAGAGCATCGAGTAAACCTTTGTCTATATTTTTCTGAATTTTATCAAGTTTTAGGACACGCTGAAGCAGGTCAAGCAGAGGAGAATTGTCTAAAAGAGAGCGCGGGACATTGGTGTCTTTGGTGCGCATTGAAGAGAGCAGCATGATCGAGGCGCTGCCGAGGAGCTTGTTGGATTGTGGCGTGTAGATTTGATCGCTGCTTATGTTTTTCCAAACATATTCGAGAAGTCTTACCCCGGTGCGAAGTCGATGCGCGTGACATGCTAACGAGGCAGCGTTAAGGGCGCCTGCAGAAGTCCCGGAAATGATGTGGAAGGGGTTGCCAGCGTCTTTCGGGAGTAATTCCGCAATGGCGCGAAGTACACCTACTTGATAGGCTGCGCGCGCGCCCCCTCCTGAGAGCAGAAGACCAATTCGGTCCGCGTTCTTAGCATCTAGCATCCTGATCTTACTTCTCCTGGGCCCAGCAGGCCTATCCACTCTTGTTCAGTCATGTTCGGTTCTATTTCAAGCTGCTTGTTAACAACAGCTTATGAGTATTACTTCGCTTGCTCTCTAGGTTACTACGGTTTTTAAAATTCGGATTACCTAATGGCATACTGAACGGGAGCGATCTATGATAGTAACAACTGATAACACGAGTCTGTAATGGTAACTCAAGCAAAGATAGATCCTCTGGTTATTGCGATATCTTCCCGCGCTTTGTTCAACTTGGAAGACAGCCATCGCGTCTTCGAAGAAGAAGGCTTGGATGCCTATCAGCAATATCAAATCTCCAAGGAAGATCAGCCGCTAGAGCAGGGCGATGCGTTCCTGCTCGTACAGAAACTCCTAGGACTCAATAAGCTACTAGACGAGTCTCCGGTGCAGGTCATTCTCCTGTCGCGCAATAGCGCAGACACAGGTCTAAGGGTTTTTAACTCTATTCAGCACTATGGGCTAGATATTTCTCGTGCAGCGTTCAGTGGCGGTGAGAGTCCCTACCGCTATATCTCAGCTTTCAATAGTCATCTGTTCCTCTCCACTGATGGGGCAGATGTCAGGCAGGCCTTAGAGTCAGGCGTGGCGGCGGCAACGATTTTGCCTTCAGAGAAAAGCGTAACGCCCAATGAAAAGCTCAAGATCGCCTTTGATGGAGACGCTGTTTTGTTCTCAGATGATTCTGAGAAAATATTTAAAAACCAAGGCTTGGAAGCCTTTACTGAAAACGAGAAAGAAGCCGCCAACGAGCCATTGAGCGGCGGGCCTTTTAAACCAATTCTAGCCGCGTTGCAACAGATTCAGATGGCGTTTCCCCCAGGCGAGTCGCCCCTGCGAACTTGCCTGGTAACAGCCCGGGCCGCTCCAGCCCATGAGCGTGTGGTGCGTACCCTGCGTGCATGGAACATCCGAATCGACGAATCGCTATTTCTTGGTGGTCTCGACAAGGGAGAGTTTCTGCGGGCCTTTGATGCGGATGTGTTCTTCGACGATCAGGAAGGGCACTGTGAATCAGCTCGAAACCACGTGGCAACAGGTCATGTGCCGCATGGCGTGGCTAATCAAAAATGATTAAAATCAATATTTTATCTTACTTAATTAATGTAATTTATTGAATAAAGTGTAGTGCAGGCCCAAGCCCAGCAAAATCACGGTCAGTAGAGTCTGAAGTGTCTTTTCCGGCACTCGGTTACTTAGCCGTGAGCCCAGCGCAATAGCTGGTAGTGAGCCAGCAAGCAGGCTTAGCAGTAGCATCAGGTCGACATAGCCTGCGAGTAGGTAACCCAGGCCAGCTATGAAGGTAAGCGGCACTGCGTGAGCGATGTCGCTGCCAATTATCTTCACAGACCTAGCTTGAGCATAAATCATCATAAGAATCGCAGCCGCGAATGCTCCTGCTCCAACAGAAGAGAGTGTTACGCAGACCCCCAGCAAGATTCCCATCGAAAAAGTTATCTCGGCTTGCCTGCGCTGTATGAAATTCATTAGAAACCCAGGCTTATTGTCTACAGCCGTCTCTCTAAGCTTATTTCTAAATATCAGTATGATAGCCGTGACTATTAGCATTATGCCTAAACTAAATGTCAGTAATTCCGCGAATCTTGGTGAATCCTGAAAGGTGGTTTGGCTAATAGCGGCGTGTACTAGAATCGCCGTTGGAACGCTGCCTAAAGCGAGTAAGCGCACGATGCTCCAGTCGACGTTACCTGCTCGGTGGTGAGACAGGGCGCCGCCAGCCTTAGTTATAGCGGCATACAGCAGGTCTGTACCAATGGCTACTGGGGCTGGATAGCCGAACAGTAGCAATAAGGGGGTCATCAGCGAGCCGCCCCCAACGCCTGTAATGCCAATGGCGAAGCCAACGAGAGCGCCGGCTGAGATGTGCAGGATCAGCTCCATTTCTGTTTAACCTGTGCTGTGTGCTGGTATAGAAAGTCCGAGAATAAACTGAAGACGTTATGCAGAAAAAGAATATTTGAGAATATTTTTATAACCAAATAGAATAAACTGATCTTCAAATAACGCTAAGGAATAGGACATGAAGTTGCACCAACTTCGATATATCTGTGAGGTCGCGAAGCAGGATTTAAACGTTTCTCAAGCGGCTGCCCACCTGTATAGCTCGCAACCAGGCATCAGTAAGCAGATTAAACTGCTAGAAGACGAGCTGGGCCTGCAGATATTTACTCGCAGGGGAAAGCATCTAGTTGAGATTACGCCGGCTGGGCGAGAGATTTTGGGGACAAGTGGGGAAATCTTGCAGCAGATTGAGAAGATCCAGTCGCTGGCTCAAGAGCATAGCGATGAACACAGAGGCACTCTATCGCTGGCAACCACCCATACTCAGTGCCGCTATGTTTTGCCGCCCGTTATCCGGCGCTTCATGAATAAGTATCCCAATGTCGCGCTACATATGCATCAGGGCACGCCAACTCAAATTTCAGCGGCAGCAGCAGATGCTGGCGCAGATTTCGCTATCGCGACAGAGGCGCTCGAGCTGTATACCGATCTGCTCATGTTGCCGTGCTACCGCTGGAATCGGTCGATCCTTGTGCCAAAAGGTCATCCTTTAGTTGATGAGGGTGAGTTAACTCTCGATAAAATAACAAACTATCCAATTGTTACTTACACATTCGGCTTCACCGGTAGGTCCAAACTCGATGAGGCGTTTGATGCCCAAGACCTTAAACCCAGGGTTGTTCTGACCGCTGCCGATGCCGACGTTATTAAGACCTACGTCCGGTTGGGGCTCGGTATTGGTATCGTGGCCAGCATGGCATTCGATGCAGAAATTGATAACGATTTGGTGGCGCTGGATGCCAGCACGCTGTTCGAGTCAAGTACCACTAAAATTGGCTTCCGCCGTAACAGTTACTTTCGAGGCTATATTTTTGATTTTATTGAAATGTTCGCCCCGCACCTTGATAGAGATTTGGTGAGTAGGAGCCTAGAAGCTAAAACTAGGAACGAAGTTGATGAGTTGGTAGCAGGTATAGAGCTGCCCGTGCTCTGAGGAGGCTACTGGATCTCTAGAAGAAGCTGCTAGTCTTCGATATTGCCCCGGTGCAGGCCGCATTCCTTAATTGTGGCTTCTTCCCACCACCAGCGACCTTCTCGCTCATGTTGATTTGGTCCTACAGCTCTGGTGCAGGGTTCACAGCCTATGCTGATGAAGCCTGCATCGTGCAGTTTGTTATAGGGCACATCGAACATGCGGATGTAATTCCAAACATCCTTCGAGCTCCAGTTAGCTAGTGGATTGACCTTAACAACAGGGTGCTCGGGGCTAGAAAAGGACCTATCGAACTGGACAATGGGTACTTCGACTCTGGTTGGGCTCTGGTCGCGTCTCTGACCGGTAATCCATGCATCTACCGTTGCTAGTTTGTTTCGTAGTGGTTCGACCTTGCGAATGCTGCAGCATTCCTCGTGACCATCTTCATAGAAGCTGAACAACCCTTTGTTTAGAATGAGCTGGCTCAATTGCCGAGGATCAGGGTGGAGTGTCTCAATCCGCAGCTCGTAGTGCCTGCGGACGCTCTCAATGAATTCGTAGGTCTGCGCATGCAGCCGCCCCGTATCTAGCGTGAAGATAGCGGGTTTATCGATAAGCTTGCTCGCTATCTCTATCAGGGCTACGTCTTCTGCTCCGCTGAATGAAATGGCGAGATTGGGCCACAGCTCGCTGACTTGGCTGATTATATCCTTAGGCTCACTGTTGCTGAGGCGAGCGTTCAGTTCTTCTATGTCTTTTTCTGTAGTCATTAGAGTCTTCGTAGCTAAGGGCTAAGGGGCTGTCTACGCAGCGGTAACGTGGGATATTCTCGGCTATTTGATGGCCTCGGTAAAGTGTGGTCATCGACGGCGTTGAGTATCGCCGGAATAAACTAGTTAACCGCGCTGCCGACAGAGATGTTCCACGTGAAAAACTCTAATGAAACTAAGTACTTAGACAGTCTAAATGAGCCCTTCTACTAAATATTGGTGTTTGTGGCGTCGCTAAATCTATATCTAGTAATTAGACAGCAACAGAGTTGGATGCACTGCTGTTCCGGCTTCACGATATCTGCTAAATTTACGCTGTTTCAAATGACTTAACACCTGGCGAAGGCCGAGCGTGATAACGGTGCTGGCTTAAGCTGGAAATGTAAAGTCGAATTAGCACGCACAGTTGAATACTACAGAAGGAGAAGTGACCGTCATGGAAATAGCCTGCCTAGATTTAGAAGGAGTGCTGGTACCCGAAATATGGATCGGGTTTGCGCAGAAGACTGGTATCGAGGCGTTGGCAGCCACTACGCGTGATATTCCAGACTATGACGTGTTAATGAAGCAACGCCTGGCTCTTCTTGATCAACATGGCTTAGGTCTTCCGGACATACAGGAGGTCATTTCAACAATGGCGCCAATGCCGGGCGCAAAAGAGTTTATAGATTGGTTGAAAGAGCGCTTCCAACTTATTATTTTATCAGACACTTTTTATGAATTTTCGCAGCCACTGATGCGTCAGCTCGACTTCCCAACGCTGTTTTGTCATCGCCTCGTTGCGGATGAGAGCGGCAGAATCGTGGACTACAAGCTCCGACAGAAAGACCCTAAGCGCGAATCTGTTAAGGCGCTGCATGGACTTAACTTTCGAGTGCTAGCTTCCGGCGACTCTTATAATGATACGACCATGCTAGAAGAGGCGGATGCCGGTATCTTGTTTCGAGCGCCAGCCAATGTGATCGAGGAGTTCCCACAATATCCTGCGGTTGAGAGTTATGAAGAGCTTAGACGGGAGTTTTGTGCCGCCAGCGAACGCGATCTAACCGTGTAGGGCGTTAAGTTTACTTTATAACTTAATAAAACTTCGCTAATGCATTGAAAATATTGTCTATTTTATCAAAGCATTCTTGATATTCCTGCTCGCAGTCTGAGTCAGCAACGATAGCCCCTCCTGCCCAGCAGCTGAGTACGTCGGTCTCCCACAACAGGCTGCGGATGGTGATGCTGCTATCGAAGCTGCCATCGGCTCCCAGATAAAAAACAGTTCCGCAGTAGACTCGTCTCGCTTCATGCTCCACTTTCTGAATGATCTCCATAGCGGCTAGCTTTGGCGCACCCGTAATGGAACCTCCGGGATAACAACTATTCAGAAGATCTAACGCATCTTTGCCTGGCAGCAACCTGCCTGAAACATCGCTTACCATATGATGTACATTGCTGAAGCTTTCTATAGTAAATAACTGATTTACTTCAATACTACCTGTTTCACAAACGCGCCCTAGATCGTTTCTCAGCAGATCAACGATCATTAAATTCTCAGCTCTGTCTTTTTCGCTGGCAGCCAGTTCCCGCGCAAGCCGTTTGTCTTCAGCCTCTGATTCGCCTCTAGCGCGTGTCCCCTTTATGGGCTGTGCCAGAACCGCACCTTGCTTCAGGCTGATAAAACGTTCCGGAGACAGGCTCAAGAGCGCGCCATCGCCCCAGGCTATATACGCCGAGAATGGAGCCGTTGTGGCCTGGCGTAGCTTTAGATAAGCTGCCAGTGGTTCCCCGTGACCATTAGCAGCGAAACTCTGAGTTAGGTTGACCTGATAACAATCTCCATTATCGATTCGAGACTTTATCTTAGTGAAGGCTGCCTGATAGTCCGCAAAGCAGGTTCTGTTTACGAGCGGGGATTCTAGACAGAACTCAGCAAGATCCGCCGAAGCCAGTTTAGCCAGCGACAGCTCAACAGAATCCAATGTTCTATCGATGGTGTCGGCAGCGCAACTCGGGTGCATTCTAAGCTCGCAGCTTCTTCTAGGATGATCGACAACGAGGCTCCAGAGGTAAATTCCGACGAAGGCATCATTGATCGAGAAGTCAGCTTTGCCGGTTAGAGCAGGGTAGCCAAGATGGGCGATAACCATACCGGCATGTTCTAGCTGCTGCGCATCTGTAGGCTCTTGCTCAAGTGATGGTAGATATTTCTCTTTTAATACTCTGATATAGTGAAGAAATTCAGTACTATTGGTTGAGTTTCCAATGAGCTGCACCACGTTATCTGAACAAGAAAGGTCGCCTTTCTCGATCTTTAAGTGGGCAATGGGTGCTGCAGCTAGTATGTCTAATTTCCCGCTGATTCCTCCATGGTTCGCGCTGTCCAGAAATGCGGGCATGCCATGCTCATTTAGCGCGCGCATATAAAGCTCGCTGTCAGCGCAGTAGGTCAGAGATCGGGTATTTGTGAAAGACATAGGGCGCGCTTGGGCAGATGCGGTATACCGCAACAGTAATGGCTAGGCAGCTGCGAGAAGGCTACCTTGATTTAACAGCCGAAGTAGCAGTTCTGCTATTTCGGGCTCTGCTAGTAATTCGCTAGGTGTGCCAGGCACGGTTTCGCGCGCCTCACAGAATGCGACAATATTCGAAAGCTGCTTCATTGAGAAGCTGACCATGGCGCCATCAACGAATAGTAGTACGCAGTCCTTCGCGGATGATTCCATAAAGGCGAATCGAGAGCTGGGGTTCTTTGTCAGTTGTACCCCGTCACTCAATAGGGCGGAAAAATCTTCCCAGGAAAGCTCGTCTTCTAGGGGTTGTATAAGCTCGGGGTATTTTGGCTGGCTGACGTAGCAGCCGAACCAACCGGCAAAATCCTGTTTTTGAGCAAGTCGTTCAGTGAGTTGACGATAGCTAGCATCTAGCAATTCAGGTTTGATCTCTGCGCTTCTTAGTTCCACCTCAACATCACTGTCTTCATAGCGCTGTGAGGGGTCTTGGTCTTTGATAATGAAATCACTGAAGCCTTCTATCATTTCAGCCATAGAGGGTGCGCGAAACCCAATGGAGTAGCAGAGGCTTTCGCTTGTAGCCGTGCCCCAGTGGGGGAATCGCGGAGGAATGTACAACGCATCGCCCACAGTTAGATTGAACTCTTTAGTCGCTTCAAAGTTCTGCAGCAGGCTCAATTCTTCGCCGCGAACAAGCTCAGCATCAGAATCGCAGCGATCGCCAATTTTCCAGTTGCGTTCACCCTGTCCCTGTAGAAGAAAGACATCATAATAATCGTAATGAGGGCCGACGCTACCACCTTGGGCAGCGAAGGAAATCATGATGTCATCGATGCGCCAGCTAGGTAGGAAATTGAATAGTGTTTTTATATCGGCGACGTCTTCTACCCATTGATCTACAGCCTGCACTAGGACAGTCCAGTTCGACTCGGGAAGCTGCGTGAAATCGGATTCTTCGAATGGGCCATGGCGAAGTTGCCATTTCCCTGGTTCGTGTTCCATGACTAGACGGCTTTCCACCAGCTCTTCGCACGCGAGTCCGGCTAACTCCTCGGGAGCCAGGGAATCACTAAAGTCTGGTATAAATTTCGACAACAGCACCGGTTTTTTTTGCCAGCACTGCGCTAGAAATTCTTTGCTATCGAAAGCCGTGCTTAGTTGTCGTTTGCTCAAATAGCACGCGCCTGCTCGACGGCATTTCCAAGATACGTGCGAGGGGTAAGTTGAAGCAATTCCTGCTTTGCGGTTTCAGGAATAGTGAGGGTCTGCACGAAATCTTGAACTGACCGCTGATCTATCTGCTTGCCACGAGTTAATTCCTTTAACTTTTCGTAGGGCTTTTCGATGCGATATCTACGCATAACAGTTTGTATAGGCTCTGCTAATATTTCCCAGCACGAGTCGATATCATCATCTATAGCTTTGGCATTGAGCTCAAGTTTACTGATGCCTTTCATGGTGGCTCGGTACGCTATAAGGCTATGTGCTAGCCCAGTGCCAATATTTCTAAGAACCGTTGAGTCTGTTAAGTCGCGCTGCCACCTAGAGATTGGCAATTTCTCAGAAAGATGCGTCATGATTGCATTGGCCAACCCGAGATTGCCTTCGGAATTTTCGAAATCGATTGGATTTACCTTGTGGGGCATGGTCGACGAGCCGATTTCCCCGGCTACTGTTCGCTGTTTAAAATAGCCTAGTGAGATATACGCCCAGATGTCTCTGTCGAAATCTATTAGCACTGTATTGAAGCGACATACTGCCGCGAATAGCTCGGCTACGTAATCATGTGGTTCGATCTGCGTTGTATATGGATTCCAGCTTAGTCCAAGTCCTTCTACAAAATCCTTAGCATTAGCCTGCCAATCGATATCAGGGTAGGCACTAAGGTGCGCGTTGTAGTTGCCAACTGCGCCATTGATCTTG
>CAJXQP010000046.1 GCA_913058275.1 uncultured Gammaproteobacteria bacterium
CTCCAGGAACGTGGTGCGTATCGACCTCGCCTTCATGCATGACAACATATAACAGCCCGGTATCGCGATGGGCAGTAATAAACTCGTCGCCACCGGGTCGCCAGGAATCTTCGCCTTCTTGGGTTACGCTCCAGCTATCGTTGATGATGATCTCAGAGCCTTCGCTCGCAACTTCATAGATCGTCCCCGCATGGGTAATTAGATACCAGCCATCAGCGCTGCGGGCAGTTCGATCGAAGATGGCATCCTCCATAACGTTAAAGAAGATATCGCTACGTACACGATTCTCTTCGAAGCCACTAATATCCAGCTGAATTAACTGCAACGTGCCGTCGCCGCAAAGCTGCAGAAAGTCGCTATCTGCTACGGGCATGATGACTGCGCAACCGGGAGTAGAGGCCTCGTAGATGAAGACTCGATCTTCCACATCGACGATGGAGACCGAATGGCCGGGATTCATATTCAATACTGCAAGGTGACGGCCATTGTTCATAAGGCCGAGATGATTGCGGAAAGATAGCCGTGCCATGTGATTGGGAATAACGATCTCTGCTACGGGGCTTAGATTCTCAAAATCGTAGACAGCGACCAGATCGGTACGCTCGCCGTGCACGCCTCTGGAGAGGTAGGATTCGGTCGCATAGAATTCACGTCGAGGCTGCCACATGGTGATTGCTGGCGTATAGCGTGAGAGAGAGAGCATTCCCTGCATCTCGCCGGTGGCTGCATCGAAGATATAGCCGCCATTGCCCGTCTTGGAAATGAACCAGTTAGGTCCGGGGTCGGACATCGTTTCGATGCTAATTTCTTCTGGCACTATTTGTGCCGAAGCAAGCGGTGCAAAGAGCGCTAGGGCTAGTGCCAAGGCAGTGATAACACGCATTCAGTATCTCCTCAGATCACGGGATCGTTGGTATCTGCTACTGACATTAGCAACTAATCGGTCAAGAGTAAAAAGCTAATTGTACGGCTTCTTCTAACTGCCCGCTGGCTGTGTGAATTTATGAAACATCCATACCATAAATACAGTTGCCGCTATTGACAGGATGGTCACTAATCCAGTGGATAGGCCCAGATCAAGTGACTGGACGCCTAGTGCTGTGAGACAGGCTAGGCCAACAGACATCAATGCCTCACCTGCTATAACACCCGATGAGAACAGTATGCCGCGATGCAAGACCTTGTCATGTCTCGCCTCAGGGACTCCCCGGGTGTGGAAGTGTGCGAGCAGGCCGCCGATAAGGATCGGCGCTGCAAGGCCAAACGGCAGATACATGCCAACGGCAATGGGCATCAGATGTGCTCTGAATTTTTTCCCGGTAGATTTTAGATACCAATCAACAATCAGGATAACGATGCCCACTAGGACGCCATAGCCGATCATGTCCCAAGGAAGTTGCCCCTCACCAGAGAAGCCCCGCGCCAATGAGGCAAAGAGGCTGGCTTGAGGGGCAGATAGTTCTCTACCGCCGATGCCGCCTTCGATATTGTTGTGTAGCAAATTAAGTACTGGTGACATAACGAACGCGGCAACGAACACGCCGCAGATCTGCATGATCTGTTGACGAAAGGGTGCTGCACCTAGCATGGCGCCAGTCTTCAAGTCGTTACAGACATCGCCACTGGTCGCGGCAACGCAGCAGACAATGGCGGCGATGCCCAAGGTTGCCACCATCGCTTCCATTCCGGAGTAATTGAACAGCCACAGCATGCCGCCGGCGACGAGAACAGCGGTGATCGTCATGCCGGAGACGGGGCTATTAGAGTTGCCCACCAAGCCCACAATGTAGCTCGCGACGGCAGTAAAGAAGAAGCCCATGACCAGCATTACGGCTGTAGCCAGCACGGTTATGCCAATGCCGGAGGTAAAGCGATAGTTAACATAGGCAAGTACGCAGACGCAGCCGATGGTAAGCGTGATAATTGCCCAGGTCGGGATGTCCCGTTCTAGATCGGGTTTCATCATGTTGCCGCTGCTCAGGTTATTACGTAACTCTTTGATGGCAGCAACTAGGCCGTAGCGAACAGAGTATAAAGAGGCAAAGCCGCCGAGCACCATGGCTCCAACGCCTACATAGCGAATCTGGGTGCTCCATAGTTCATAGGCACCATCTACCGCAGACGAAAATTGATCGCCCGAACCCAGCAAGGGGATAGCGACAATCCAGGAGATGGCGCCGCCAATAAAAATAAGAATGGCGACATTCAATCTCACAATAAACCCGATGGCGATAAGCATCGGAGAAAGATCACCGCCGAAATAGAAAATGCGCGAGCTGAGAACAGTGGCCGCCTCTAACGTAGCGGTGAACACGCCGAATAGCTTCGCACCCAAGGCCACGCCGGCGCCTAACATACCACCAAGTACGAGATTTTTCGCCGCACCTTCTTGCTCCCCATCCTCGCCCTCTTCTTCACCAGCGCGTAGCACTGCTGCGCAGGCCACGCCCTCGGGATAGGAGAGTTCGGGATTGTTGAGAATAAAGACCTTGCGCATGGGGATCATGAATAGGATGCCTAACAGCCCCCCAGTCAGCGCGATAATAGTGACAGACCAGAAATCGAAGGAATCCCAAAAGCCAATCAAGATCATGGCTGGCATGGTAAATATTATGCCCGCTGCAAGAGATTCGCCCGCCGAGGCACAGGTCTGCACCTGATTTGCCTCGAGAATGCTGGAATCCTTAAACAACATTTTGAATAACAACATGGCCATCACGGCTGCAGGTATGGAGGCGGAAACGGTCATGCCCGCTCTTAAGCCTACATAGACGTTCGCGGCCCCCATCACCACGGCTAGAAGTATTCCCAATATCACAACTCTGAGGGTGATCTCCTTTCTCGCGATCGGTGGTGCTGAGGTAGCGCTAGTAGTATCGGTCATGGTTCGCGTGCTCTTCTTGATATTGGGATTCGTTCACTATAGGCGAGATTGGCACTGGAGTAAAAAAGGAGGTCACATTCTCCTTGGTGGACCTGATGGTAGGGGAGATAAGGTCTATAAGGGTGCGGGAATAAGGATTGGGAGTGAATGTTGGTATCAGCTATGAAGCGGTTAGAGCTCTAGCCGAGCAGCAAGCCCATGTAGTAATTGTTAGCTGCGAAGATCGGCCGGACACCTGCTCAGTGTCCGACTAGGGCAAGAATTTTCTGTCTATCTATGTAGAGAAGCACGACGCTGCCCAACCATACGCCACAGGCCATGAAGAACAGCACGCCGCCGTCGGTATTCCCAGCCGCGTCAACAACGCGCACCACGCCCAGCGGGGTGAATAGATGAAAGAAGATCGCTCCCGACATAACCATCAAACCAGCTAGCGCTCACCAAAACCGTGTTACGGGGATGAGAACTAGAATGGCGGCAATGAGCTCGGCAATTCCAGTAACTGTTCCACCATGGCTACTGAAGCCCTCGGCGAAACCCTGTGGCAGTCCAATATCCAGCATCCAAGTGCCTATAGTATTGAATATAATTACAGTCTCTTCCGATCCGCTGAACTTGAAGAATAGCGACTGTAGGAACACGAAGGCGATGTAGAGAGGAATAATCCAATTCGTAATTCTTCTCATTCTATGTTGCTTCTAATTTTGTAGGAGTTGTGGCCAGTATCGATCTGTATCATTGATGAACGCTTCTTTATCAGCCTTCCATCGTGCGCTTATCTTCTTGCTGCAGTTTAGATATAATTTCCCATCATGCACAGTAAATTGTGTCGGATCGATGCCGGCAGTGTCATTCTGCGAAACTGCCCAGGCGCAGTAGCCGCCATACTGTGGCGCATAGCGTTTGGGGTCTGCCTGAAAGGCCGCGAGATTCGCTGCGCTAGCGAAACGCCAATTCGCATCTTTGTAGTTCGTTTCATGTTTTTTACTCACTTCGACTGCACGCTGCTCGGTAAAATAGGCGACGGCTTCACAGCCCTCTATTGCGACATTTTCGAAGTAGGTGGTGTTGATTTCATCTAGCGCCAATGCGCTGCTGCTGGCTGTTAGGAGCATCAGAATCAGGAGTAGTTGTTTCATATCAATTCTTAAAGTTAGGGTTCAGAGTGTTGCGTAGGTGTAGGGATCCGAGAGATGGGATTTATCATTCACGTTTGATTTTTGTCGTATGCTTGAGCGAAGTTGAGCCGCCTCGTAGCGAATGAAACTAAGCGCAATCCAGCACTAGAATACTGCGTCTGTATCGCGCATAATCTGCCGCGCTACTCTTTTTACACAACCTTCGAACTACTTGGTATTACCAGCTGGAAATTAATTTATGTGGTTTAAAAATGCACGTCTATATTGTCTGAATGAGGCGATCGGCGCATCCCCAGAAGAAATAGAAAAGAAACTGACCGAACAAATATTTCATCCCTGCAGTAGTCACGATAAGTCGAAATACGGCTGGATCAGCCCACTCGGCAAACAAGGTGAGATGCTCACTCATGTGCAGGGTGGCTATATAATGCTCTGTGCGCAGAAGCAGGAAAGATTGCTGCCTTCCTCGGTGGTGAATGAAGCTACAGATGAAAAAGTGGCCGAGCTAGAAGATCGTCAGGGTCGCAAGATTTATAGGAAGGAAAAACGTCAGATTAGGGACGACGTATTTGTTTCACTGCTGCCTAGAGCCTTTACGCGCAATCAGCAAACATTCGCCTATATCTCCGCTAAAGACAATTTAATCGTTGTGAATTCCGCCAGTGCACCGAAGGCAGAGGCACTGCTTAGCTTGCTTCGTGAGAGCCTGGGTAGTCTGAAGGTGTCGATACCCGATGCAAATCGCGCACCTAGCGATGTGATGACCCGTTGGTTGAAAGAGCAACATGCGAGTGATCACTTCCTCATCGATGAAGACTGTGAACTCTACAACCCAACTGATGGCAGCAACATCGTGCGTTGTAAGGGACAGGATCTGTTTTCCGATGAGATTCAGAGTCACCTTGAGGCAGGCAAGCAGGTGAAAAACCTGGGTGTTACTTGGAACAGTCTACTTAGCTGCAGCCTTGGCGATGACCTCAGTATAAAGCGCTTAAAATTTGTTGGTATGAAGCAGGAAGAGGCAAACGAGGAAATCGAAAGCGCTGCACAAAAATTCGATCAAGAATTCGCGGTGATGACATTAGAGCTATCGAACTTCTTCAAGTCTTTCTTTGCTGCATTCGGCGGACTTCAAGATCCTAAGGGCTAAGCTGCGTAGTAAATAATTCCATTTACAAATACTGATCGAAGGTTACAAGATGATGAAGCTCTATGATTATGGTCGCGCTCCGAATCCAAGGCGGGTGAAAATATTTCTAGCTGAGAAAGGCATAGAGGTCGAGCTAGTGAATTGTGACATGGCCAAGGGCGAGCACAAGACGCCGGAGTTTCTCAAGAAGAATCCAAGCGGTAAAATTCCTGTTCTTGAGCTAGAAGATGGGCGTTGCCTCGGTGAATCAGTTGCAATATGTCGCTATATTGAGGGGATGCATCCTGAGCCTAATCTTATGGGGCGAGATCCGTTTGAGATTGGACATATTGAGATGCGCAATCGTCATATCGAAACAGAGTTCTGGAGTCAGGTCGGTGTGTCTTGGGTCAATGGTCCAATCGTAGGCGCTATGGGAATATTCAAACAGATACCCGAGGCTAAAGTAGCGAGTGATGCGAATGTTGCGAAGTATTGTGAGCGTCTAAACGCAGAGCTTGAGGCCACACCCTATGTCGCGGGTGAACGGTTTACAATTGCGGATATTACGCTTTTAACCGCCATCGATTTTGCGACATCGCTCGTTGGATTGACCATAGATGAGTCGAATTCCAATCTATGGCGTTGGCATGCGCAGGTGTCGGTAAGAGATAGCGTAGACGTTCAGGGATAGCATCACCGCTAGCAAGGCGTCGTTCACAGTCCCGGTTCAGACGCCAGCATGCCATCGAGTGCCGTAACATAAACGAACAGGGGCATGAGTAGCTCACCAAGCTGGCTATCCATCATACCTCGTACTTCCAGCTAATCTATTCCCCCAGCTCCGCTACCTATTTTTGGCATCGCGATGGAGCTGAGCCTTTGCTCCACAACTCGTTTATTGACTGCTCGAAAGGCTCTCTGCACGGCAATCTTATTCAGGCGGCTTGCGCAGACGAGTTCGGGATCGACAGCTTCGCCAATGATTAGATTCAAGACCTTTGTCTTTGTGTTGCCCCTCCAGAGCCATATGTCGCCGGGCTCCGGGTTCGTATCCGTGCACCATTCAATGAATTGGTCGCCACACTTGGGAATTTCCCCTGCAGTTTTCTGGCGAGGCCACTTGTTCATAGGATCATTGACAGAAACTCCCTGTGCGATGACATCGGCGCGGCTCATTAGAATGTCACCTTCTACCTCGTAGATCATAGGCTCTTCGCTTAGCGTTCCACTAACTCGTCTAATCGGACTGTAAGATTGGTTAACACTTGTGCCGCTATTTCAATCTGTCCTGCAACTTGATCGAATTGTCGTTGTTCGATGGCTTCTCGAACTCCGGGAATGGTCTTTACGCCATAGCCAGTATAGAAGCCTGGTGCATAGATGTGATGCTTGTACCAAGGGCGACCAGCCAGGCCCTGTTCGCGAATAAGCTCGCGTTCGCTAGTGTAGAGCAAGTAGTTGTGATGCGCGCTCGCCGGCGCGCCACTTATTGCTACGGTTTGATAAGCATCAGCGGAATCCTCTAAGCGTGCAAGCGCATTCTTTAGCGGCGCAAAGTTGAAATATGGAACTTCAGGCTTTGGTAGAGGCGGCCCGAACGACTTTGTTGGATCCAATATAATTCCATAGACGCCTTCATGAATGTCTTGGTTGTCTGTCGCGGTCTTGTCGCGCATGCCATCCGCCAGTGCTTCAATCTCCTCGATATAGCCGGCAACATTGTCGGCGAATCCTTGGAAGTCGAACGGCAGTCGCGGTGCATTTGCAAGACGCAAAGTGGCGCGGCCGGCAAACTGAGCGAGGGTTTGTCCGTACACTAAACCTGGATCGATCCACTTCGTATAGTGTTCATAGGTATCGTACATCGTATGATAGCTGCCACCACCGGAGTGCCCCCCGAAGCCCATATTGGCAGAGGCAATACCAAGGTGTTGGAGGAAAGGAGTGTAGTCAGAACCCGAACCTAGTGGACTAATTCGCAGGTCGCTGCGATTTTTTGCTTCGTTCCTGATCTTCTCCGAACGGCCATTGATGCGTATATTTGCACGCCTTCTTTCCTGAACAGAGACTCCAGTCTGCGGATCTTCAACATCTTCCATCACTTCATTAAAGAATCGTTCCAATACATGACTACCGCCAACATTCACGAAGCCGCGTCCGTTGCCATCGGTATTCAGATAGACCACAGCATGCTCCTGCAATTCTTCTGCGTGGTGCTCGGCCCACTCTGTCGATCCGATCAGTCCTGGTTCTTCAGCATCCCAGGCTGCATAAACGATAGTGCGCGCCGGTGGATAGCCTGACTGGGCCAAACGGCTGACAGCCTTTGCTTCCGCGAGCATGGCTACGATTCCCGACAATGGATCTGCCGCACCATGATTCCATCCATCGTGATGATTGCCACGTATGACCCATTGGTCAGGTAACTCTGTGCCTTCCATGCGGGCGATTACGTTGTACGCCGTGACCATCTTCCAATCGAATTCAAGTTTCAGTCTGACTCGCGCGGGACCCGGTCCAAGGTGATAGGTAATTGGCAATCCGCCGCGCCACGCCTCGGGCACTACCTCGCCGCCCATAGCTTCTAACAGGGGCAGGGCATCGCGATAGGAGATGGGGAGTACTGGAATCTGCGTTATGGTCGGCGCATCTTCTCGCCTCAGTCGGTTCACATCACCGGTTGCGCCAACCCCTGGTGTCAATACATCGCCAGGATAGGTGGGCATGTCCATAACGGAGCCGCGCTGCACGCCGCTGTCATTCTTATACGGGCCATTGGGATACACATCGCCGGGGCCATAACCGTCATCAGCAGGGTCGGAATAAATCAGAGTGCCTACTGCACCCATCTCTCCTGCGAGTTTGGGTTTGATGCCACGCCAGGAACCGCCGTACTTGGATATGGCGATCTTGCCGGCGACGCTAACGCCGTAGCGTTCCAATAACTCATAGTCGGCAGGCGTGCCGTAGTTGACGAAAACCAGCTCAGCCTCTACCTCGCCACCTATAGAAAAAGCATTGTAGGGTGGAAGTAAGTTGTCGGTATTCGAGGTGCTAGCGTCTGACTCTACTGGGTCTTCCACGAGGGAGGCTGTGAAACGGTTCGGAGCAACAAGTTCTAGCTCTCGCGCCAGCGGTTCAGGAAACAACACTTCATACTCTGCGATTTCCACGTCATAGTTCCACGAGCGCAAGAGCTCGGCTATGGCCTCGGCATTCTCCTTGCTCTTTGGGGAGCCAACGTGGTGTGCTTCTGAGGAAAAGTCCCTCAGCCATGCATCCATCTCATCCCTGTCGATTAGCGCATCGAAATCCGTCTCCATCTGCCTTTGTTGTGCGCTGCTGTTTGCATCAAAGCCGAAAAGGGTTTGCGCGCTGCCATGTGATGCGATGGAAAGTAAGCAAACTGTCGCTAGGCAGTGAAATGCCTGAGCTGAATAGCGAATAAGTGAGTGTGAAGAATAAATCATGGTTAGCTCCTAGCTAGCACCTAGTTAACTCTTGCTGCATTCTTACACATTCCCGATGATCGGTGCACGCTGCACGTCCTGCGGTACGCCGAAAGTCCCTATTGGTGCTATAGTGTGCGCCGCATAACCATTGCAAACCTATTCATAGAGCCGACCTAGAGTGCCGCCGTGGCAATTAAGCCTACTATCTATAAACTGACAGTCTCACTAAGCGACTTGAATCGGGATATCTACGACGCGCTCAGCTTAACGATCGCCCGCCACCCATCGGAGACGATGGAGAGAATGATGGTTCGGGTGCTGGCGTTCTGTTTGAATACCCGTGAACAACTTGTACTGTGCAAGGGGCTTAGCGATACCGAAGAGCCGGATATCTGGGCGCATACGCTAGATGGAAACTTGGAGCTCTGGATCGATGTGGGAGAGCCATCGCCAGAGAGAGTAAAAAAGGTCAGCCGAATTGCTAAGGAAGTTAAAATTTATAGCTTCAATAGCAAGGCCCCGACTTGGTGGCAGCAGAACGAAAAGCAGCTCACCAATTTGGACGTCAATGTTTACCGATTCCAATGGGGGCAAGTGCAGGCGCTCGCATCTATCATTGATCGTGGAGTGGATCTCTCAATAACGATATCCGGTGACTCCCTATTTGTTGCCAGTGAATTGGGCGAGTGCGAACTTATTCTGCAGGGGCTACAAGAGGTCTCTTGATCACGAAATTTTTGTCTAATTGCTTGAAGAGAAACACATGAAAGATTCAGAAACCAATATGACAGCCGCCAGTGACGATGAAGTACAGGTAGTCGAGCTAATGAAGCAGCCGACCGATCTATTCAAGATTTTGAAGTTTGAAGGTCTAGTAGCCAGCGGAGGAGAGTCGAAGGCGGCCATCGCGGGTGGTCTTGTGACGTTAAACGCTGTAGTCGAAACACAGAAGCGAAAGAAAATTGTTTCCGGAGATATCATTGAATTTGACGGAGTTTCCTATCGTATGCATTGTGATGAAGGGATAGAGCAGGTGAAATTGGATGGTATCGCTGCCGAGGAAAACAAAAAGGACGTTGTAGGTGCTGGTAAGCCAGTTCGTAAATCAACAGTAAATACTAAGCGAAAGGTGCCGGCGCCATCGAGGGCAGGCAGAAAAGCGATTGGAATAAAGAGCTAAGAAAAAATGACGAACAATGATTGTCTAAGACGAATACGTTACATACTGGATTTCAATGACAGTAAAATGATTGCCATCTTCGGTCTGGCCAACGTAACCACGGATCGCAAAGAAGTTTCTGCCTGGCTAAAGCAGGACGACGACACAGACTTCGAAGAATGTAGCGATGCATCCTTTGCTGCATTTCTCAACGGTATGATCATTGCCTTGCGAGGCGAGAAGGAGGGGGAGCCTCCTCGAGTTGAAAATAAGTTGAATAACAACATGGTATTCATGAAATTGAAGATAGCATTAAGTCTGAAGGCAGATGAAATTTTGAAAATTTTGGAATCTGCAGGCCAAGAAATAAGCAAGCACGAGCTAAGCGCATTCTTTCGGCGACCAGATCACAAGCACTATCGTGAATGCAAAGATCAGATTCTTAGGAATTTTCTTAACGGACTCAAAATCAACTACCGTGATGATTAGATGATTCGGTGAATTATTATTGCTGCGAATCTCTAAGGATTTAGGCTTTTTCCCTCTGTACTCTATGAAGGATTCATTTTTACTTCTGCGTAGTTGCGGGTTCCGATCCAATATAGCTAGGGCTACTCAAAATTACAGTGTTAAGCACTAACCCTTAAACACCGCCGAGGGAATGGAACTTTGTTTCATAGAAATCGGCGATGCCTTCCTTGCCGCCCTCTGAGCCTATACCCGATTGTTTCCAACCGCCGAAAGGCGCCACTTCGGTTGAGAATACTCCAGAGTTCGAGCAGACAATACCGTACTCTAAATCTTCCGATACGCGCATCACACGGCCAATATCCCGCGTGAAGAAATAGGCGGCGAGTCCGTATTCTGTCGCGTTCGCTTTCTCTACCACTTCGTCTTCAGTAGTGAAGGTTTGCACAGCTGCTATCGGGCCGAATATTTCTTCGTTCGCTAGTCGCATTGAGTCACTTATATTGTTTAGTAGTGTCGGCTGATAAAAGTTCTGTCCAAGTTGGTGACGTGCGCCTCCGAGTAACACCTTCGCGCCTTTGTCTACTGCGTCCGCCAATAGCGCGTCCATCTTCTCCAGTGCCTGAGAATTGATCAGAGGCCCGATATCGGCACCTTCTTCGAATCCGTCGGCAACCTTTAGAGCGGCGATACTATGCTGAAGTTTCTCGGTGAAGTCCGTAGCAATTGTTTCGTGAACGAAGATGCGATTCGTGCACACACAGGTCTGGCCGCAGTTACGAAACTTGGTAGCGACGCAATGCGTAACAGCCTCATCGATGTCGGCATCATCGAATACGATGAAGGGAGCGTTGCCGCCGAGCTCTAGGGAAATTTTCTTTACCGTCGACGCGCACTGCGCCATTAGAATCTTACCTACGGCCGTTGAGCCGGTAAAAGTAAATTTAGCAATCTTCTCGTGCTGGGTGAGCACTTTTCCTATAGCTTGAGCGTCACTGCCCACGACAACGTTTAGCACACCGGCGGGTATTCCCGCACGCTCTGCGAGTTCGCAAAGGGCGAGTGCGGAAAGCGGAGTACCGGCGTCGGGCTTGATTACAACGGTGCAGCCTGCGGCCATAGCAGGGGCTGCCTTTCGAGTAATCATTGCGTTGGGAAAGTTCCATGGAGTTATGCAACCAACAACGCCAACCGGTTGTTTGTAGACCAGCAGCCGCCTGTCGTTTGCTACGGTGGGGATGATGTCGCCCATAACGCGCTTACATTCTTCGGCATAGAACTCGATAAAACCAGCACCGTACTTTACTTCGCCTATGGCCTCACTAAGAGGTTTTCCTTGTTCGGCTGTCATCAGTGCACCGAGGTCATCGGCGTTCTCTAGAATCAGGTCGTGCCATTTACGTAAGTATGAAGAGCGCTCCTTTGCAGGCATCTTGCTCCAACTTTTGAAGGCCACTGCGGCAGCTTCTACCGCATCGCGCGCGTTCTCTGCACTACCGTTTACTGTCTTCGCTATGAGAGTGCCATTCGCTGGATTCAACACTTCTATGTGGCCGGCGGAGCCGCCAACCCATTTTCCATTGACATAGTTTTCGGTTCTAAACAGGGTTGGATCTTCAAGTTTAATCATGTGAATATTTCTCTCGTGAAAAGTGACGCGGGAAGTTTAGCGTAAAACTCGATCTAGGGAACGAATCAGTCTATCGACTTCATCGATAGTGTTGTAGTGCGCCATAGAGCAGCGTACTAAGCCATCCTTAGTATCCTCTATGCCTAAACTCTCTACTAGACGTTTGGCATAAAAGTGACCAGAGCTGATAGCAACTTTGTCCTCGGCAACTGCCCTGGCAATTTCTTCGGAACTGATCTTCTTTGAAACGAAAGAGAAAGTAGGAACACGAATATCTTTATCACTCTCGTGACTACCGATCAATCGTATGTCGTCTAGAGAAGTTATGAAGTCTAGAAATTTTTTGGAAAGAACTTGCTCATTTTCTGCAAACTTTGCATAAAGATCCTGGCTGCGCGCGAAAAACGAGGGTTCATTTTTATCGAAGTGATGCGCATAGATTGCGTCGAAATAGTCAGCGATGCCTGCTAGGGAAGCGATCGATTCATGATTCGGCCCAGCAGGGTTCATCTTGTGTAGCAGATCGTCTTCTTCGAAGAAATAGTGATATTGCCCTTTCGCCTTCTGCAAAATTTCTCGCTTTCCATAAAGGCATCCCATATGAGGACCGAACACCTTGTAGAAATTAAACAGATAAAAATCTACATCCCATTCTTTTACGCTTAGCGCTCGATGCGGAGCGTAGGCAACGCCATCTACACAGACTAGAGCATCTACTGAGTGCGCGAGCTTGGTTATGGCAGGAACATCGTTAACATTTCCGGCTACGTTCGAGACATGAGGAAATGCTACTAGTTGAGTCTTCTCGTTCAGTAATTTATCTAGCGTATCCAGATTAAGCTCGGCAGTGTCGGACTCGATAGGCCACTCTATGATCTTTAATCCGAACTCTTGCAGTCTTCTCCATGGGCCCGAGTTCGCCTCATGATTGAGTGTCGCTACAATGATCTCGTCATCCTTCTTCCAAAGATGCCGAAGTGCCTGGGCGAGAACATAGACGTTGAATGAAGTAGATGCTGAAATAGTTATTTCATCGATATCTGCTCCGACGAATTCCGTCATTAGCCGATGGCCTAGATTCATTCGCTCAGCTGCATCGGCAGATTCGGGATAGGGGTAGCCAGGCTGCACCTGAGTCTCTGTCATGTAGGAAGTTATTCGATGGATAACGCTGTGGGGTACGAATGCCCCGCCGGCATTCTCAAAGAACGCCCAGTCCCAATGGTTTTTTGGATACTGTTCGCGGATGAAGGGCAGGTCTAGCTCTGTTCTGTGGGGCATTGAGCTTAGTTTCTCATATTGTAATTATCGCAGTGCTTCGTAGTGTAACCCACTCCTTGGTAACAGCTAAGCATCGAGTACTAATTCCACCGCGCTTTAGACATTCAGGCGTTATTTTTATTACTTTGCTATGCTGGAACTAGGACGGTTAAGATTCGCCCTAGGAAGAAGATTGCAATCACACTTTTATTACTCATACTGGGGCTTTCGTTGCTGCTCGCTGGCGGTGCCGCTATGGTCCGTGGCGCCTCGGGTTTAGCAGAAGGTTACGGTGTTCCGCCTTTAGTAGTTGGACTTACTGTGGTTGCCTTTGGCACCAGTGCGCCAGAATTGGTAGTCAATGTATTGGGCGCACTTGAGGGTAAGTCAGAGATCGCCTTTGGCAATATTACCGGCTCAAATCTCGCCAACCTAGGCC
>CAJXQP010000047.1 GCA_913058275.1 uncultured Gammaproteobacteria bacterium
GGTCTCGTGGGCTCGGAGATGTGTATAAGAGACAGGGCATAATGTTTAGCTATAGATAATCCACTAGCACTTAGCGAACTTTCGGAGCCCTGCCTTAACTGCGGCAAGCCGCTAATGGGTAACTACTGCGGGAATTGCGGCCAGGAAGCGAAGGAGCTTCGGAGACCCTTCTTCAGATTGAGTAGGGAGGCGATTAGTTCGCTATTTGAGCTAGACGGGCGTTCCTTTAGGACTCTGTTCTATCTACTGACCAAGCCCGCCCATCTCAGTAAGGAATACTTCAGCGGGAGACGCATGCAATATACGCCACCGCTGCGGCTGTTCTTGGTGATCAGTGTTTCATTCTTTCTACTTGTGAGTTTCTACACCTCTATCAGATCGATGGAGGGAATACTCAGCGCGAACCACGAGATCTCTGGCGAAGAAGTCTCCGCTTCTACAGACGACGAAGAAGACCCCTTGGCACCAACCCTCGCCTTTGTCGAGAGCATCAATTTGCCGTTTTTTGATGAGCAGACGAATACGAACCTGCGCAGGGCAATGAGCGCACAGGCCGAAACCAATATAAATTCGATGATTGAAGACCCCAGTGAGTTCTTCCGGGGCTATTTGGAATACATCACCGTCTTCATACTGCTGATGATCCCTCTATTAGCGTTGATACAGAAACTGATCTACATACGCTCGGGGCACTTCTATGTAGAGCACCTTGTGCTGACATTGCACAATCACGCGTTCATCATTTCCATTGTGTTTGTTAACAGCCTCATCGACTTAGTCAATGGGAGTCGGATACCGATCATTAGTTCTGCATTCGGCTATTTAGGGGCGGCCATATATATTTGGATGTGGGTCTATCTATTTCTTAGTCTGAAAAATTATTTTCAGCAGGGCTATGGCATAACCCTGCTGAAATATTTAACGACTACCATACTCTATGGTTTTACTCTGGGATTTGGCGTTACCGTATTCGCAGGAATCTTGTTTTTCCTATTCTAGCATCAGCCTCAAGACTCTTTGCTTACATGTAAATCCATCTGTGGGAATGGGAATGACAGGCCTGCATCGCCAAACGTCTTGTAGACATCTTCGTTCATCGTAAAGAACACGCCCCAATAATCAGGAGCCTTAACCCAGGCCCTAACCACAATAACTACTGCGCTATCACCGAGACTCTTTAATCCCATGAAGTGCTCTGGATCTTTCAGGATGCGCTCGTCGGCAGCGATCAACTTGTTCAAGGCTTCATAGGCCTTATCAACGTCGTCACCGTAAGCGATACCGAACTCCCACTCGACGCGACGTGTCGGCTGTGTAGAAAAGTTGGTTATAGAGCTCGTCGCGAGTGGTCCATTTGGAATCAGTATCGTCTTATTATCTGGCGTCGTTAGGATCGTAATGAAAATCTGAATCTCCTTTACAGCACCAATATAGCCCTGGGCTTCGATCACATCGCCTATCTTATAAGGCTTGAAGAGCAGGATCATCACGCCACCCGCAAAGTTCTGCAGCGTGCCGGATAGGGCAAGACCAACGGCCAGACCTGCAGCACCCAGAATCGCGACAAAGGAAGTCATCTCTACGCCGAGCACGCTAAGAGCGGTGATATAGACCAGCACCTTTAATATCATGCCGGCCATGCTTCCTAGGAAGCTAGTAAGCGATGGATCGACCTGACTCTTGGTCATAACTTTCTTCGTGAGCGAGACGAGCATGTTAGCGGTCATCAGCCCAATGACAAGTGTGATGACGGCAGAAACCAGCTTTATCCCGTAGGGAATCGCCATTGCGGTTAATTAGGCGGCATCAAATTCCATAATATTGCCTTTACATTTTTATAAAAAAGAAACGGGGAAGATCAATTGATCACCCCCGATAGTTTACAGATTTTTCAGCCCGCGTTACTCAGACTTTTACGGCTTTTTCTCCAACTGCACTGCACGTGCGACTAGAGAATATTCTTTTACCTCTCCCTTCATTTCGTGTATCGCTTTAGCGCCGGCATCTTGGGCATAGTGCTCTGCCTGTTCGCCGCTAAGTGTATGTTCACTCAATACGCCGTACACGACTGAACGCTGCATGCTTGTTTCAATCGGCACGAAGAATCCATAGTCTTCAAACGTAATTCGCGCGTAAGAATCACCTTCCACCAAGATCATCCAACAGCCTTTCGCCTGGCATACCTCGGTGACCTGGCCCTGTACCTTGATCATCGCACCGCCGTCATTGACGCCGATGTTGGCAATAGCCTGCTTTAGACCGATAGCTTCGCCACTCGCCGGCATTTGTGCACCGAAAGATTCATCCGCACGGAATGCCTGATCCGCATTCACACTCAGTGCAAACACGGTCAATAAACCTAGAAATAAGTATCTTGCTTCTTGCATATCTATTCTCCAAAACTGAGCCTCGGGTATAGCTAGATGGCACATCACTATTCAATGAAACCTACAGTGACATTAAAAATGCCAGTAGCTGTTGTTGTTCGTTCGCACCAAGGTTGGCGAAAGTATCAGGCATAACAGACTCATCTGAATCCCGAACCGCTGTTACTCGCTCCTTAAAATAAGTTACCCAGCGCCGTCCGTCTTCACTCTGTATTTGCACGGCCAGCTCTGAGTCGTTTCGAAAGCGACCGCGAATTACAGTGCCGTCCTCTTGCTCAACTTCTTTCGTGCCAAAACCACTAACTATAGAAGCCGATGGATTCATCAACGCCTGCAGCAACGCATCGTCACCTAGTCGACTGCCTACACCGTCTAATGATGGCCCAACACTACCGCCTTTCTCATCATAAGAGTGACAAGTGGCGCAATCAGCTGAGCTGTTGAATAGCATCTCGCCGGCAATAACATTGGGATCGTCACTTGGGCCGGAGTCATCGTCCCCTAGCACCAAGGCAGGCTTGCCTTGCAAGTTGCGAATGTAGCTAGCGATATCGAAAATCTCGACTTCACTTAATGAGCCTTCCCAAGCGGCCATGCCGGTACCCGCACGTCCGTCAGTGATGACATCGATTAGCTCCTGATCTGTAAGTCGGTTGGCCGGAGCATCTGTCAAGGGCTTGCCCATGGTTTGGCCTTCGCCCAGAACGCCGTGGCATATCTGACAATACGCATTGTAGAGCTCCTGCCCCTCGCCAACGCCGGCCAACGACCCAGCCGAAAGAGCACTGAGAAATAAGACAGCCGTCACGCTCTTAATGCACACACGTAATACGGTATAAGATGATTTCAAGTTTTCGCCTATCTGTTTAGTCATAGTACTCATTCATTTGAGTACGCAATTTTACGTTAGTCTCACTTACAGGCTGAACAGAATATAGTTGCCCGTTGAGATACCAGTAGCGACGCCCGCTCGCGTTACAGGGTTTCGAGTGCCCGAAGCTACGCCGATGTATTGCTTACCGTCGATGGTAAAGCTCGTAGGCGGTGCATATATGCCACTGCCTGTCTGGAATTTCCACAGCACTTCGCCTGTTTCATCGTTCATGGCGTAGACGTGACCATCTGGCGCACCAGAGAAAACCAATCCACCGCCTGTTGATAGCGTTCCAGCCCAGTTGAAGTTGCCCGGCATCTCTTTCTGCCAGGCGATTTCGCCACTGAGCATATCGAAGGCTACTACCCAGCCTGTGCCCGTGGTGTCGAACTGCGGGATGCCACCAAGATCCATAGTGCCCGCACGAGCATCGCCCTCGCGACGTATGAAGCGAGTACCCCACTCGGTCGTTGGGATATAGAGCATATGCGTATCAGGGCTGTAGGAGGCAGGAGGCCAGTTCTTGCCGCCGTAGAGACCAGGAAAGACCATTGTATCTGCTGGCTCATACAGCGATTCCTTCAATACGGGCTTGCCGCGTTCATCTCGCTCTGCCCAATTCACTCTGGTGTACTCACCGGCATACAGGAAGTCACCGTTCATGCGATCTAGCGCATAGACGTGTCCGTTTCGGGAAACCTGCACGATCATCTTGCGCATTTCGCCTTCGAACATCTCATCGATGATCATCGGCTCCGAGGTGGAGTCATGATCGAATTCGTCTCTGGGTGAGGTTTGGAAATACCAGCGCAGATCTCCGCTATCGGCATCCAGCGCAACTACGGAGTTGGAATACAGATTGTCACCTGCACGCACCGCATTGTTGATGTCTGGCCAAGGATTACCCGTGCCCCAGAACACCATGTCAGTCTCAGGATCGTAGGTGCCTGTCACCCAAGTAGGGGCGCCACCGGTCTTCCAGGAGTCGCCTAGCCAAGTTTCGTTGCCAGGCTCGCCTTCGGCAGGCGTGGTGTAAAAGCGCCAGCGACGCTCGCCTGTGTTGACGTCATAGGCATCGATGTAGCCGCGAATACCGTATTCGCCGCCGCCCACGCCGATCAAGACCATGTCTTTAACGACTAATGGCGCTCCGGTTACCGAAAATGACTCACGGTGATCGCCTACTTCGGCATCCCATAATTGGATGCCTGTGGCGGCGTCAAAAGCCAATAGGTGGGCATCTAGTGTTCCATAAAACACCTTGTCTTCATGCAGCCCTACACCCCGATTGTGGGGTCCACAGCACAGATCTACATTTTCGAAGTCATGGTCGTAGCGCCACAGCTCATCGCCAGTTAGAGGATCGACTACTATCAGGTGGCTATTCGCCGTAGTTAGGTACATGCGGCCATCATTCACTAGGGCTGTAACCTCAAAAGCACCCCCTGTCACGCCAGTCTGCTTAATCCAAACAGGGCGAAGATTGGCCACTGACTCACGGTTGATCTCAGTATCGGGCATATAACGCCATGCGCCGTAGTTCTTGCCATAGGTAACCCAGCGGTCTGAATAGTCCTGGGCATTCTCCAGAATGTCAGTGGTCACGTCCTGCGCTTTGCTAACCGATGCGAACAAGCCCAGACCGAGCAACACCAACAATGACTTTGAAAATTTACTCATTTGAATAACCTTTTTTGCGATAAATAACTGAATTCTTTACTGTTACGGCGATGGAGCAGCGTCAGATTGCCGCTCACAAACCAGAGGACAATTAAGCTATAAACCCACTGCTTCTGTCAATTAGGATGCCCAGAATTACGGCCTATTTCAGCTCGAATCAGCCTGAATTGCAGCCAAGTCAGGCAAATTGCACAAAAACCTGCTGCGTCATATCATCAAGCCCATGTGACGCGCTTCCCGCGACATGACTAATAAGAATAAGGATAAAAAATGATTGTCTACGGTGTAGCACTACTTTCCGCCTGCTTGATACTAGGAATGCTCCTCGGAGAGGTGCTGGGAGTGGCTCTCGGCGTTGAGGCCAACGTGGGTGGCGTCGGCATAGCCATGCTATTTCTGGTGCTCGCTAGCAATTCTAACAAGTTTAAAGCATTGGTTGATGGCGCATCAGGAACTGGCATCCAGTTCTGGTCTGCCATGTAT
Source organism: uncultured Gammaproteobacteria bacterium (assembly GCA_913058275.1). Lineage (GTDB taxonomy): Bacteria > Pseudomonadota > Gammaproteobacteria > Pseudomonadales > Pseudohongiellaceae > UBA9145. The sequence continues at coordinate 5,425 of CAJXQP010000047.1, forward strand.
ATCCCGATAGTCGTCGCCATGGCGGCTAGGCAGAATGTCGTAGCGGCGTTCGAGGGCGGCATGTTGGCCGTTGTTGCGGGGGTTGCCGCGGTGGTCGTTAGCTTTGCACTGGTTCCCGTCATCAGCAAGATTGGCAACTCCGATACTTCTAGCGAGGAGAGCCAATAATGGAAATCTTAGAAACTGTCTTTGTTCGTAACTCGCTCGTAGTCGCCTTCGCGGTTGTAGGCTTAACTATCTGGATATCCTATTTTCTCGCGGATAAATTGACCAAGGGTCGAATCCACGGCTCGGCCATCGCTATTGCGCTTGGTTTGTTGGCTGCCTATTTTGGCGGCAAAGCAACAGGAGGCAGCACCGGCGTCGCCGATATCACCTTGCTAGGAGGCATCGGCTTAATGGGTGGCGGCATGATGCGCGATTTCGCTATCGTCGCTACAGCCTTCGGCGTCAAACTCAGTGAATTAAAGAAAGCCGGGCTGGCCGGGGTTGTTTCGATCATCGCCGGCGTCATCGTTTCCTTCGTTGTCGGTGCCGTCGTCGCCGTGCTGTATGGTTACACTGACCCTGTTGCGGTCACCACCATCGGAGCGGGCGCGGTAACTTATATCGTTGGTCCGGTCACTGGCTCAGCCTTGGGTGCCGACTCAGATATTATCGCACTGAGCGTCGCTGCTGGACTCATCAAATCCATTCTAGTAATGATCGGTACGCCGCTGGTTGCCAAGACAATTGGCTTGAATAATCCGCAATCTGCTATGGTATTCGGCGGGCTCATGGGCACTACTTCAGGCGTGGCCGCCGGGCTTGCCGCGACAGACCCCAAACTTGTACCGTACGGAGCGATGACTGCTACGTTCTATACAGGCGTAGGATGTTTGTTAGGGCCATCGATCTTGTTTATCATCGTCGACGCAATCTTATAGTATTTAACTAGACACATAACAATCTCTGCGCCTGTCACTACTGCTCAGGATCAAAGACTCATAGAAAAGGTACGCGAATGTCAGAACAAGTTTATCCACACTTAAATAACTCCAACAATAAAATAGCCCTGACTGAGGGAGATGATACCTATAGCTACGCAGATGTGAATCAGCGCATAGACAAGTTCGCAGCGGGGCTTCTAAATGGCAGCGACGATTTGAATGAGGAACGCATCGCTTTCTTTATCCCTGCCAGCGTCGACTACGTAACAACCATGCACGGGATTTGGAGAGCTGGCGGAATAGCTATTCCATTGAATGTTGCATCTGCCGTCGCCGAATTGGAGCACTACTTGAGCTGCGCAAGCGTTACGCGCATGATCGCCAATGGAAAATACCAAGAGTCTCTGACCGAACTCTGCGCCCAAATGAATATCGAACTACTCTCTGTTGCCGACGTGATGGCGGAAGAAACTAGCCAGTTGCCAGTGATTCTTCCCGAACGTCGAGCGATGATGTTGTTCACGAGTGGTACGACGAATAAACCCAAGGGGGTAGTAAGCACGCACAAGACGATTCACGCACAAATCACCACGCTCATAGAAGCATGGAGCTGGACTGATCAAGATTCCATCCCACTATTTCTACCAGTGCATCATATTCACGGCATCATCAATATTCTCAGCTGCGGCCTATGGGCTGGCGCAACGGTGCATCTTTTTGCCAAGTTCGATATCCCAAAGATTACAGCACAGATCGTAGCAGGCACTTACAACGTCTTCATGGCGGTGCCCACTATCTATGTAAAGCTCATGCAGTATTTCGACACCATCGATGAGAGCGAAGTGAAGAAGATCTGTGATGGCTTCAGACCAATGCGCCTAAATATATCGGGCTCCGCCGCGTGTCCGGTTAAGCTATTCAATCAGTGGAAAGATCTAACTGGCCAGGTCCTGTTAGAACGCTACGGCATGACCGAGATCGGCATGGGCATTTCTAATCCCTACGACGGCGAGCGCCGGGCTGGACATGTTGGCCAGCCTCTTCCCGGTGTTGAGGCGCAGCTCTTCGATGAAGACCATAATCCTGTCACTGAGGAAAACGTACCCGGCGAGATTCGTGTCAAGGGAGACAACGTTTTCCTCGAATACTGGGCGAATGAAAAAGCGACTAAGGAAAGTTTTCATGACGGCTGGTTCTGCACCGGCGACGTGGCTGTTCTCGACAATGGCTATTATCGCATCATGGGTCGCTCTTCGATCGATATCATAAAGTCCGGCGGCTATAAATTATCGGCGCTGGAGATTGAGGGCACGCTGCTCACCCATGACGACATAGCCGAATGCGCTGTTATCGGTGTTGAAGATGAAACCTGGGGAGAGGCTGTTATGGCCTTCATAGGTCTTAAGCCCGACAGATCGATGGAATACGGTGACTTGAAAGCATGGTGTGATGGCAAGATGTCTTCCTACAAGATTCCCAAGGTCATACAGATAATCGATGCCCTGCCTCGAAACGCGATGGGGAAAGTAACCAAACCTGACTTGAAAGAATTGCTGTAGCCAAGTCAACTCAACAAGGAGCTGTAGCAATGTTTAAATTCTTAGCCTCGATGGTTTTCCTCATAATGTTACCAATACAATCTCAGGCGGCAGATACGTTGCAAGACATAGAACAGAGGTTTCAAGGGGATTTCGAATTAGTTAGCTATTTCCAATTCCCAGAACAAGGCGATCCGATAGACATGAACTATGTCGGCCGGCTGAGCTACGATGCATTCGGCAATATGGCAGGCCTAGGCATGCCCCGCGACCTTCCCGAGAGAAATCAAGCCGCTGAAGAACGTGTAACTGGCGGATTCGGCTATTGGGGTAAGGTGTCATTCGATCTAGAGAATAGTCTGGTGATTCACCACGTTGAAGGCTCGCCTATGGTGCCGGAATGGGTAGACGGCGACAATATACGTCATTTTGAATTCACAGATGGCCTGCTAAAACTTTCGCTGAAAAACAGCTCGGGCAGAACGACCGGCACGCTGAGCTGGAGAAAGCTAAAGTAAGCATAGATATTTAGAATCTCGGCCTTTAGATTCATCCTCCCTGAGTGCTTACAGCGGGGCGCGGCTTTTACAATTTCTACTGAAAGTATTACGCCGCACGCAGGTCTTATTCAAGTAATTGACTAAACAGTGTAGTAAGAAATAACCAGGGCAAGGAAAATATATGGAATCCATTTACTACGTGCTTTGCTGGCATTGCCATCGCCGCTGCAAGCATTGCTATGAATCTCGTTTTCGACCGTACATCAGGGACGAACTCGAAGCAGTCGTGGCTGAAGCAGAAACGAATTTTCCAAACATTATCGCCAACCTTCCAGAAAGCATGACCTTTCTAGAGGCAAATCCCGACTCTTCAAATCCTGATGACTATGTAGAGAAGACAGGAAAAATAATTCTATCCGGTGGTGACGTACTCACCGAACCCGTTCGCGAAAGAATCCTCTATCCGGTATTAGAAGCGCTGCAAGAAAAATACCGCGATAATGGTGGAATAAAAGTAGTGGTACAGACTACGGGTGACTTGCTAACGCCGAAGATTATCGATGAGTTATTAAGCCGCAACATCTGGTCTATCTCTGTATCTGGCATGGATGATTTTCATGTGGGGATGGAAGGCGACAAGAAGGACGCCCTCGCAGAAAAAGTCACGGCGATGCTAGAAGACGCAGGCATCACACACGCTGATGGGGGAAGAGACGAGCGTGCATTAGAGAAGGGGCCGATCTTCAGCATGTTTGGTGCGAGCGAAGACTCCTGGATCGGCAAGCTTTGGCCTCGCGGCCGGGCTTGGGAGAACGGTCTTTCTCAAGCAACGATCGAAGATAATTTCTGCGATGCTTGGTCCGGCGGGCTTAACTTCTTGCAGCACGGCTACGCAGGTTCGGAAGTTTCGATCGACCCTACTGGCGATGTTTACCCGTGCTGCATAAAGACCGCTCATCCACTAGGCAACCTTACCGAAGAGCCTCTTGTAGAGATCCTCGACGACTTGGCCGGCATACCGGCTATTGAAGCTATCAATGCCGGGAGACCCGAACGCATGGGGTTAACTCATGGATGGGATGAGGAAAAATTCATAGCCGAATCTACAACCAAGACGCCCAAAGGAGACGACTACAGCAACCTGTGCATCGGTTGCGATAAATTTCATGTAGAGGTATTGGGCGCAGCCCTCGATGAGAAACGACGTGATCGGCGCGCTCAACGTATGGGTGTACTAGCTACTAATGGATAAATCAATCTCACTATCACCTGTCTTGAGATATCAATGGCGCAGCTGAGACCGTCATCTCCACTTATTCGAATATTCCTTCTATTCGTTCTATTGCCTCACTCTTCGCTAACAACAGCACAAGCTATTGATGTGGCAGATTGGTCGGCACTGGAACAACAGGCGCGGGGACAAACTGTCTACTTCAATGCTTGGGGCGGCGAGCCTAGGATAAATAGTTATCTTAACTGGGTTGCCCAAACCCTAGAGCAACGCTTTGACATCAATCTTCAACATGTGAAAGTCGCTGACACTGGCGAAACCGTCTCGAAGATAGTTGCTGAAAGACAGGCTGGCAATGATACCAACGGCAGCATCGATCTGTTGTGGGTCAACGGCGAAAACTTCGCAGCACTTAAACAGAACAAATTACTGTTCGGCCCTTGGGCGGAAGAGCAGCCCAACTTCAGCTTAGTTAATGCAGATCGATTCCCCGAGATGCGCGAAGATTTCACCGTGCCCACTGATGGTTTAGAGTCGCCGTGGACCCGATCACAACTCGTTTTCTATCACGACAGCCAATGGCTGGTGGAACCGCCTCAAACGATAGCTGCAATCTTGGATTGGTCGACATCTAATCCCGGAGAATTTACCTATCCCCGCCCACCGGCATTCCTAGGAAGCACCTTTCTCAAGCAGGCGGTTCTCGAGATATCCAACAATGATCCAGCACTGTTTGCTCCGGTCACTGATGATGAATTCCAGCGAGTCACAACTGCATTGTGGGACTATCTCGATGCGCTTCATCCTACTCTATTGCGAGCGGGCAGATACTTCCCCAACTCCGCCGCTGAACTAAGACGACTCATGGGCGACGGCGAAATTTCTCTAGCGCTAGCATTCAATCCAAACGAGGCCTTGCTCTCGGTTAGAACGGGAGAGTTGCCAGACAGCGTGCGAACATACGTACTGCAAGGCGGCACGATCGGCAACGTGAGCTTCCTCGCGATTCCCTACAACGCACAGCACAAAGCCGCCGCGATGATCACTGCCAACTTCCTACTCTCCATCGAAGCACAGGCCAGGGCCAGCGATCCGAATCATATGGGAAGCACAACTGTGATTTCTATCGAGGATTTAGACGCAAGTGCCCGCCAACAATTTGATTCAGTAAGCACTGATTTGGCAGCCGCTAGTCTTGAAGAGTTAAGCCGCAAGCTGCAGGAACCACACCCTTCTTGGACACCCGCCCTTGAGCGCGCTTGGATCCAGCGCTACAGCGCAAGATAACCGGTGCTACGCTGGGCAAGCCATAGTCTCATCTTCCTGCTGGCCGCACCGATTCTGCTGGGCACGTTCATTGCGAGTTTGCCAGCCTTTGGCTACTTTCCACCCTTGGGAAGCTCGGATTTTTCCGTCGAGGCATGGCGCAAGCTATTCGACGTGCCAGGACTAACTCGAAGCGTATTGATCAGCCTGATTTCGGGGGTCTTAACGCCGCTGATTTCTCTAACACTAGTATTCCTCTATCTCGCTAGCGCAACGGGAAGTAAATTGGATCTCTGGATTCGCCGACTCGTTTCCCCCTTACTCTCATTTCCACATGCTGCTGCCGCTTTCGGGCTCGCCTTCTTAATCGCACCCTCAGGACTATTCAGCCGAATTATATCCTCAGGACTGACAGGCTGGGAGCGGCCACCAGATATCCTTATCGTGAATGACACATGGGGCCTCTCTTTATTGTTCGGGCTTATTGTCAAAGAAGTCCCATTCCTACTGCTAATGTCCTTAGCAGCTCTACCGCAACTCCAGCCCAGGTATCGAATTGAGGTTGCACGAACTCTCGGTTACCGGCCCACAATAGCCTGGCTCAAAGTAATCGCGCCTAGCCTTTATCCCTTGGTCCGCCTGCCCGTGATTGCAGTCATAGTATTCGCCTCCGCCACGGTCGATGTTGCGCTTATTCTCGGCCCGACGCTTCCACCTACATTAAGTGTTAGGGTTTTGTCGTGGTTCAATGATCCTGATCTTAACCTTCGCTTTCTAGCGGCCGCCGGATCTCTATTGCAATTGGTAGTGAGCCTGATAGCCGTAGCAATCTGGCTAGTGCTGGAAAAACTTGTCGGCCTGCTGTGGCGATTCTGGCTGGCAGCAGGAAACCGCAATACAGGAGAAAGTCTGGCGTTTGTAATAGGCCGAGGTGCGATGCCTACTGTATTAATGGTAATTGCAGGAAGCCTACTCGCCCTGTTGACCAATGCTTTTGCTGGCCCCTGGCGCTATCCCTCTGCTGCCCCATCTTCCTGGACGATTCAGCACTGGGCAAACAGCCTTTCAGACCTGTCGGCACCACTTTTTAACACCGTATTAATCAGCGTTAGCTCCACACTACTTGCGCTGATATTAGTAGCGGCAACACTCGAATCTGAACGACAATCTGGCAAGGGTAAATCTACCGTAATGTGGTTGTTGTATCTGCCCTTACTGATTCCGCAAATTGTCTTTCTGTTTGGCATCATCGTGCTCACCGAATTTGCAGGTTGGCAGGCGAACTTGAGTCTTGTGATATTCGGCCACCTCTTGTTTGTGCTGCCTTATGTCTTCTTGTCATTCTCTGAGGCGTATCGTCAACTAGATCCGCGCTGGACGCAGGTGGCATCCACGCTAGGTGCGAGCCAGCTAAAATCGTTCTGGCAGATCCGGATTCCTTTATTGCTCGCTCCAATCTTAACGGCTTTAGCAATCGGCATGGCGATTAGCATAAGTTTGTTTTTGCCCACTCAATTGTTAGGAGCCGGACGAATTACGACTATTACCACTGAAGCTGTTGCCTTGACCTCGGGTGCGAGTAGAAATTTGATTTCGGTTTGGGCGATAGTGCAACTTTCATTACCAATAGTAGGCTTTATGATGGCTCTTTTTATTCCAAAATTTATTTGGCGCAATCGCAGCGGGATGATCGATACACGATGAGTAATTCTGTTCTTGACTTGAAAGATGTAAGACTTTCGCTAACCGGCAAACAGTTGCTCGAGATTGACTGCAGCGTAGGTCCGGGAGAGATTCTCACCGTGATGGGTCCATCCGGCTCAGGCAAGTCGTCCTTACTTGCGTATATAGCAGGGTTTTTAGCGCCCGTATTTGAATCCAGCGGTTCGGTGCTGGTCAATGGTGTGGACATTTGTTCTCTAGCTGCTGAAAACCGCCGAATAGGACTATTGTTTCAAGACCCTCTGCTATTTCCTCACCTTAGCGTTGCTGGAAATTTACGCTTTGCCATGCAAAGCAGTGCAAAGCAGAAGAGCCAAGCAATCAGCGAAGGGTTAAATGATATTGGACTCGCGGGGTTTGATGATCGCGACCCCGGCACTCTCTCGGGTGGGCAGGCATCACGTATCGCGTTGCTGCGGCTTTTACTCTCTGGCCCAAACGCGGTTCTCCTGGACGAGCCTTTTTCCAAGCTGGATACCCAACTACGCGAAGAAACCAGAACTCTGGTTTTCGACAAACTGCGAGCCTCTGGGCTACCAACTATTCTCGTAACCCACGATCAGGCCGACGCTGAACAAGCCGGCGGTGAAATTCGCACACTACTCTAAGAAATTCTGATCTGTGCCTGTCTCTTATACACATCTGACGCTGCCGACGAATAG
>CAJXQP010000048.1 GCA_913058275.1 uncultured Gammaproteobacteria bacterium
CAGGTAAGATATAGCTAATAGAAAGTGGGTCGACGTTGAATAAGCAATTTATTCGAGCGGCGACCCGTTTTTTTTGGACGCCATTTTGTCAATTTTTATCAGCCGGCACCACTGAGTGTGTAGCTGTATCAGCTTGTTGCCAAGCCAGCTTTAACTACTAAATTTCAGCTGCAGAAAACAAAAGAAGACAGATTAATTTTTGGACGGGACTAGACGAAATATGCTCCATATTCTTAGCACACTTTGGATTTTCCATCTTCGCTAATTGAAACAATTAAAGAACCGGACACATACTTAACAGTTATTCTATTAAATAAATCTGTCCCGCTTTGTCTCTCTTTTATCTTACCGGATGCGTCTGACGTTGATGGCCTTGCCGGTATCCACTAACCGCATCCTATAGATACCCAAAAAATTCCTGGTGATTTCAACTTCAGGATCAACCGCAGAGTAATTATAGCGCCTGGTGCTTCTGGTTTCCCATATCTGACCATTTTTAAGAGGGAATCGTGTTGGGCCATTCCAGCCACTAAATTCTCCGTCAATCTTGCTCTTTATACCAGCACTCTCAATTTCGCTCACGGCGGGACTGCTATTTAGCATTTCAGCGGCATCTTGAGCTGTGTAACGCGCCAGCCAGCGGTTAATAGCGTCCATTTCATCATTGGATAAGCGGCTTAGCCCAGAAGCAGCAAACTCCTGCGTGGTCATCAACTCGCGAATATTCGGATCATCGGCGGATAATGCCGGCAGCGTTGCTAGCATCATTATCAGGGCTAAGCAGTATCGAATCATCAATAGCAGCCTTTATGGTTATTAAAGAAAAGCTGGACTCAGCTTCGCATATACCAGTTAGGTAGGCAAAAAATAATTGAGCCACACCAAGCCTATGACCGTGCTAATTCGCTCCTGGCGAATTATTCCGCCCTTGGGCAGCATTTTCTTATATAGTAGTTTGAACAAAGCTACTATCCAGATCATGTTCTATCAGCCCAGTTACCCAAGCTGCTCAAAATCACTATGAAAACTCTCGGTCTCTTCTTCTTATCGCTAATCATTGTAAATGTGGGGATACACATCCACGCTCAAGCCCCATCGGCGGCCGGAACAGTCCACGGCGTGCGCAATGATCTGTCTCAGCGCTATGAGACACAACGGAGTTGGGGCGAGTTACCCGAAGACGTGAAATGGGCAGCAGTTACTGCCGTGGAACCTTCTCCGGATGGTCGGTTCATCTATGTTATACACCGCTGCATTGACAACTCCTGTGATGGCCGCAGCGAAGCACCAATTCTCAAATATGACTATGACGGAAATTTACTAGACTCTTTTGGTGCAGGACTGTTTGTTTTCCCTCATGGTGCCACAGTGGACTTTGAAGGAAATCTTTGGGTCACGGACGCGCGCAGTAACGACACTATTGGGCATCAGGTTTTCAAGTTCAGCTCCGACGGTGAGGTTTTACTGACACTCGGGCAACAAGCGCGGGGCGGATCAACGCCGGAGCTACTCTTCAACCCGAATGACGTTGTTATTGATCCTGAAGATGGGGATATCTTCGTAACTGAAAGCCATCGGGGCGGTATGAACAATCGAATTGTGCATTATTCACCTGAGGGAAGATTCATTAATCAATGGGGAAGCAAAGGATCAGGACAAGGAGAACTCAGCGAACCCCATAGCATAGCTATGGATTCGCAAGGACGCTTGTTTGTTGGCGATAGAGAAAATAATCGCATACAAATTTTTAGTCGCGATGGTGCTTTTATTGACGAATGGAGACAGTTCGGTCGCCCAAGCGGTATTTTCATTACCCCGGATGACAAAATTTATGTAGCCGACTCGGAATCCGGACCCGACACCGGCGCAGGTGAATTAATAGGAATCAAAAAGGGCATTCGCATCGGCTCAGCCATTGATGGCACAGTGACTGACTTCATCGAAGACATGGAACCATTGCGGGACGATCATTCAGGTGCCGAAGGTGTTGGCGTGGATGCTAGCGGAAATGTTTACGGCGCAGTGGTTAGACGACAGATGTTAGAGCGACATGTGCTGCGATAAAACTCAGTTTAAAATACACTTCTTCGCACATTCTGTCCCCTTCATTTTAACTCATTGATTAAATTGATAAATCGGACATGCTGCCTACTAAAAACCCTCGTGTTGATAGTTCGATTCCATCCCCGCAAAGCTTTTTACAAATACTATATGTACAAGCCTCATAGCAGGGATTAACTTTAACGCTGTCCAGCAAAGGAACCTTGACATGAAACACCTACCCCTAAGAATATCTGTAATCGTACTCACACTTGCTCTTTGCGCAGGCGCTTCGGCCCAGCAAGTTCTGCAGCCTACCGACAACTGTCGAGATCACTCTGCCTCTGACATTGTGAGCTTTGCAGATGCCGTGCTGGAAATGCAGGTGCACGAGGCGTTGTCACTCGGGCCACAAGATAATCTCAGCTGTAGTCAAGCCGCGCAATTAAAGACGCTGCGTGCTCCCGGTGGAGGAGCGAGAAGGTCGGTTTCAGGATCGCCTGAATGGGTGGATCCGGCACACTTATTTCATGACCTTGGGGGAATACAGAATCTCACAGGTTTAACTAACCTCGCTCTCCCCAATCGAGGCCTTTACGACATTAGTCCGCTGGCCGGACTTGCCGGATTGACACATTTGAACCTCCATACAAACTGGATTGCTGACATTAGCCCCTTACGTGGCTTGACCAAGCTGGTCGATTTGCGTATCGCCGAGAACCCATTGACTGATGTCAGTCCACTAAGCGAGCTTACTGGACTGAGAGTGCTTCGCATGCACCGTCACGGTGACTTCATCGGAGGCCAGAACCCTAGGACGCATATGGGAGCGACAGGTTTACTATTTACTAATGCCGTTACCGACATTAGCCCGTTGGCGAAGCTTACCAAGCTGGTGGACCTAAATATTCATACTCAGGATATTAGCGACCTCACACCACTAAGTGGTTTGACCTCCCTGATTGAACTTCGACTAGCCACAAACTCGTTCACTGACCTCAGTCCTTTGCGCGAACTCGCTACTCTCGAGTATCTCGAAATTACTGGTAACGACATCACTGATATCACCCCTCTTAGTGGCCTAACAAACCTAATGCAGCTTGATCTGCGTTTTAATCCTGAACTGAGCAACATACAGGCACTGTTTGAAAACCCAGGCATTGGGGCTGGAGATATCGTCGAGTTAAGACATACCAATGTGCCATGCATGGACCAGAAGCGACTAGCAGAAAAAGGAGTAGAAGTTCGTACAGAACTATTTTCTTCTTGCGCCACCGCTACCAGACAGAGATAAAGATATAAGAAGTCTTTCCTCAATTGGTACCTAAGAGAACTGCTATGAAACTAACCAATATTCAAATTATCGTAACTACAAGTCTGCCAACCCACTTGGCCTATATTGTTCCAGCAAAGCCCACAATATAGCCACTGTCTCAACATCAACTTCGCCCGAATAATCAGATGGCCTGAAATGCAACTGGAATGCTCGCAAGGCATAAATCGACTGCGGGTCTAGCTCACCAGTGATTTCAATTTGGTAACCCAATGCCAAAAGTGCTTTTTGAATCATGGTTGCCGAAGGCAGCAGTCTAGAGAATTGCGCTCGATGCGTCTCTTTAAGCAAATCGTCTGGCCATGCTCCAATGCCCTGCTCATAGAGCTGTTGCCAAGGAAACGAAGGACCGGGGTCGGACTTTCTCATGATAGCGATATCAGAGTGACCAATGATATCTATGGGGCCAATATTGGGGTATCTACTCAGAATTGATTTGAGCAATTCGACAAGTAACTCGATCTGCTCATCGGAGTAGATAGGAAAATCACATTCCACTTCATCTAATTGGATTTCCGAAACAGCCATCTCCGTACCAGAGCACTTGAATTCGTTGACCACTTCAATGCCGATTGAACGATCATTCAATCCAACCTCTTCACCCCAATAACTCACTCCGGCATGCCATGCCCTTCGATCTTCCGGCACTAGCGAATGTACTCGCAGTGAAGCAAGAGTGTATGAGGGATCATTCAATTCTGGAACAAGGTAATGAGAGCTGACGGGGTTACTGGTTCGGGTAGTCAGCAGCCTAAGCGACTCAGAAAAATTTTCTGAAGTAGCGTGAATGACGATGTAGTCTACCCTGCTATTTTGGTTTGTTGATTCAACATAGACCGCGGTATTGGCCACACACCCCATGAGAACAGACATTGTAATTAGAATGCTAGAACGCGCCAAAAATAGAGCTATTTTTCTATGAGCATTCGGAGCGCGCGTCACAGCCAGCTTGTTACTCCGAAAATGTTTGTTCATTGGATTGTCCAGCATCAATTGCAATTCAAATTGAATCTCTGATTCCTTGAGAACTGATAGAGAGTCAAATGCGTAAAATCGGGCATAGTCAGTTAGACTAATTTTTTCATAGCATCGACCAGCTTAGATATTTCGTCTGGCGACGTAAACACCTGCGGTGTAATTCGGACGCAGCTACCACTGGCCAGGCCTACTCGAATTACTGTAAATATTCCAAAGTCGTTCTCCAGTCGCTGCTGTAACTCTCGAGCATCAGCAACGCTATTACGAGCTTGGAGTCGAAATGAGCCCATCCCCGTCCAAGATTCTTCATCTGAGCCACCAAGTAATTCTATATGGCTCATAGACTCAGCTTCATCGGTCCAAAGCTGGCGAAGATAACGCAACCTAGACTCTTTATTCTGGCCGCCGATTGACTCATGAAAATCGATGGCATCAGGAATAGTCAATATGGATGCGAAATTGGAGGTGGCCATATGCACGCGAGTACTTGCGTGAGAATTTTCGGGATCACTCTCACCTGGATAAGGTGCAATTTTATTGAGCGACCCGCGCTTCATGTAAAGCGCGCCAACCCCAATGGGCGAACCAATCCATTTATGTAGATTAAATCCAGCCCAGTCGACATTCAAATCCGAAACTTTAAAATCCAATAACCCCCAAGACTGAGCACTATCACATATAACATCGATCCCCCGAGACTTCGCCTGCGAAGCAATTTCTGCTACCGGCACAACCAAACCGTGCTGGTTGCTAACATGAGTAATGAGCATCAGTTTAAGATTAGGATTCGCATCAAAAGTATCGATGTAACGTTTCAATATTTCTGACTGGGTTGCCCGCTGTGGGATTTCAACTTCAACACTGCCGGCCCCATATGCCTGCTCCAGCCAGCGCATAGTGTCTTTAAAGCTTGGGTAATCCAAATCTGCGTAAAGCACGGCGTCATTAGGGCCGAGTCCCTGATACTGCCTGATAAGATTGTGAATCGCTTCGGTAGCATTACGGGTAATGACTATTTCATCATCATGGACTCCCAAAGCTTGAGCCACTCTATGAACGCTTAATCTAGCGTCTTCATCATAGCTCTTGCGAGCATAGAAAGAGTTCTGTGCATTTACCATTTTGGTCGCTTCTATGAAGGCGTTTTGAACTGGATGTGCCATCTTGCCCCAATAGCCATGCTCAAGATTCACGATGCCTTCTGTCCGATCATAGTAACCGGCAACTTCTCGCCAAAAATCTTCGTCTCGCGCCAAGGAATCTGCAGAAATTGCCTGTGGTGGAACTGGCAATCCACGCCGACCAGCCTGACCATAAACCAGCCCTGACACACCGAATACAGTGCCTGCCGCGATGGCGCCAAGAAACTTTCTACGGCTTAGCTGTGAATGTTTAATGGTCATGTCCACGCCTTTCATTAGTAACTGCAAGTGAAATTAAAATATCGGAGGCTTTAACCCCACTATGGCATCCATTATTAATCAGTTAAGCAGCAATTAAAATGAAATCTCTATTTAGATTGTAGGATTTCTTACTCTATCATTTCCGAACTCACATCTACATTGGTCTCAGGATTAGCATCGTCAGCTGGATCATGGAAAAATCCAGCTACTACGCTTATCGAAATCGCTGGTCTGGTCTCGGCAGTCAGGCGATGACACGATTATCTGGATCATCATTACCGAGTGAGAGTAGATGCACGCAGTCGGTGTTTTCAAGAAGCAGCGACATAGCGGTCCGCTGGGCCTCGGCAAGATCCCTGCCCTGAGATCCGCTAACCCCGACTTCCTAGGTTAGCTGCAGCACTTGCGTAGTTTCTTCGGGGCATCCCTTGCTAATCCTGACACGCTGGCTGCAAAGCGTTCGGCAAAGAAGAGACTAGTCTCGGGCATGTCGTCACTGTCACATCCTTGTCTTTGCTACTGTCCCTTGCGTGAATCGATCCAAGGTAATCCGTTAAATTCAGAATTCATTGTGATCAAGTTGAAAAACTGCTGCCGACTCGATAGATTAGCAATCTGGTTAAACCAAATAGGTAAGGATGAAAGGGAAGATGAACAAGCTCCGCAAAATAATACTATTCACTGTCACAGCTCTGGGGTTATCAGCTACAACCAGCCTCTCTCATAGTCAGGGGAGTTTTGCCGGGGTGGAACTTTCCATAACGCCCGTCGCTGGTAACGTTTACATGATCCAGCGCCCAGGAGGCGGCGGTAATATCGGCGTTCAGGTTGGTCCCGACGGTGTACTCTTGGTGGACTCCCTGTTCGCACCACTTACGGACAGACTGGTAGCAGCCGTGAAGCAAGTGAGCGACGAAGAAATTCGGTTTCTGGTCAACACCCATATTCATATTGATCACGTAGGTGGTAATGAGAATTTGGCAGACATGGGCGTGCTGATCTTTGCTCATGACAACACACGCCTGCGCTTTTTCGAGGAAAGAAGCCGCTTCCCAAGAGCCGGAGGCAGTTACGCTCCTCAACAACCTGCCGCCGCTAGGCCGCTAATAACCTTCAACGACACTATGAGCTTCCATCTTAATGGAGAAGAGGTAAGGGCTTTTCTGGCTCCTCCTGCCCATACAGATGGAGATAGCTTCGTCTACTTTGCAGAATCTGACGTGCTCCATCTTGGCGATGTCTACCGCACCACCAGCTATCCCATTATAGATATCTACAACGGCGGCACCCTAAGAGGCACAATCGCGGCAATCGATCAGGCTATCGCTTTAGCCGGCCCCGACACAAAAGTCATACCGGGTCATGGCCTCGAAGTGGTTGGTCGAGACGAATTAGTAGAATTTCGTGACATGATTCTCGACATTCAAGGCCAGGTTTTCAGTATGATCCGAGAGGGGAAAAAACTGGACGAGGTGATGGCGGCACAGCCGACTGCCGCCTATGATGCCGAATGGACCGACGACTCTGGTTGGGGTCCTATGGATTTTGTTCCCGTCGTCTATTATGAACTCGGCGGCTCAGGACGCTTGGCCGACCGCTAATCCCACACAGCAAACAATAACTTAGAACATTAGGTTCAAATCATGACGGTAACAAGAAAGATTTCCCTGCTTTTCCTTATGCTGTTTAGTTCCCAGCCCTTGGTAGCACAGGATGATGATTTTGTTTTCTATTCTGACCTCGCGCGAGACTGGTATCAGGGTGGCGATTATTTCGAATGGACATCTACCACTGAAGATAACAACGACGCTAAGGTAAATATTTTCTACAGAACCTGGGGAGACGAAACTAAACCGAAGTTGGTGTTGATCCATGGCTTCCCAAATTCCAGTTTCGACTATCACAAGATGATCCCGTTCCTCGAAGACGAGTATCATATTGCCGCCCTGGATTTTCCTGGCTCAGGCTTCTCGGATAAGCCGCTTGATGGCTACAACTACATGTTGGCAGAGAATGCAGAGATCGTTGACCATTTCGTTCGCGAGGTAGTAGGATTTGAAGACTTCGCGCTCTATACCCATGACCGTGGTGTGAGCATAGGCTTGGCGTTTCTCGGCAATTACTTGGATAACCCTTACCCGAGCTATACGGTTAACTATCACTTTCTTTCCAACAGTGGCATGTTTCTTCCATTGGCCAACCTGTCAGCCGTTCAAATGAGGATGCTCGACCCAGATACCGCAGAGCAAATGCTTGCATTCCGAGCAGCACAACCGCGGAGCACCGAAGGCGAGCCGGAATCACTCGCCTACTCCGATATCTTTGCTTTTAACCAAGGCAATATTTCCCTGATTTATGTTGGCCGTTATTTGTTAGAACGACAGGCTAACGAGGTGCGCTGGCTGGAGAACTTGCCGCGCAGTCCGGTGCCTGTGGCTTATCTTTGGGGATTAGCCGATAGCGTGAATCCCGTTAGAATTTCTCATCATGTGTGGGACACCTATCTAAATGAACGGGAAGCCCAGAGTAGCTTTTGGCTATTACCAACAGCAGCGCACTATCCTCAGCGCGAGAGCCCAGAAGAAGTCGCGAAAATTGTTCGCATGGCGCTGACTGGTCAGATACCCGACCGCGAATCTGAAGGCGATTTTATGCGGAGTTATCTCTCAAGCAGAGCAGCTGATGATGCAGTCTTTGTGGGGCATTCAAGAATCGAGGAATTGGACTTCCCCAACTCTATTGAATACACCCCATCGGGCTATCGTGTCGTAGACTAGAATATCGGCCAGTGTAAATGCTTCCGCAAACAGCACTAGCGACTTGCTACGAGCATTACAAAAAGGATCGAAAAGAATGAACGAAGAAACTTCTACAGTGCTCGCGCCATTGCTATCGATGATGGGCGAAAACGTTTATCTACAAGCGTTGATTCCTCTCATTCTCGGCATAGCGGCTGGCTGGGTCTTTAATAACATAATCATTACAAATTTGAAAAAACTCGCTTCAAAGACCAATCTCGTAATCGATGATCATTTATTCGACCTCTTACAAACCCCTCTATTCAATAGCATTTTGCTAGTAGGACTTTCCGGCTCTATATTAATCCTCGCCCCGCCGGAGCCTTATTTCGGAATTACTTTCTCAATAATTCAGAGTATTGCAATTGTAACCTGGGTGATGTTTCTGCTGAAAAGCAATCGAATAATGCTAACTGCCATAGCTCGAAATGAGAATAGAGTTAAGGCTGTTCACAATCAAACGCTGCCTCTGTTCTTGAACCTGATTAATATATTCATAGTTATTATGGCGGTTTATTTTGTTTTCTCTGCATGGCATATAGATATGACTGCTTGGCTCGCTTCTGCAGGCATTATTGGTATCGCCGTCGGCTTCGCTGCCAAAGACACGCTTGCCAATCTATTCTCCGGCGTCTTCATCATGGCCGACGCTCCGTACAAAATTGGGGATTACGTTGTTCTGGATACTATGGAGAGAGGAGAAATCACCCATATCGGTATTCGTTCCACGCGCATGCTAACCCGCGGTGACGTAGAAATTACTATCCCTAACTCTGTTATGGGTAATACCAAAATCATCAACGAATCTGGAGGCCCTTACGAGAGGTTCCGCTGCGCCATAGCAGTAGGTGTTGCTTACGGCAGCGACATCGATCTTGTTAGAAGCATCCTAGTCAATATTGCCGTTGCAGAAGACACTGTTTGTTCCGATCCTGAGCCTAGGGTGCGCTTCAGGGTGTTTGGCGCATCAAGCCTAGATTTTGAACTACTAGTTTGGATTGAGAAGCCCATGTTACGAGGAAGAGTGGTGGATATACTCAATACTGAGATCTATCATCAATTCAGAGATAACAACGTGGAAATCCCTTATTCAAAACAGGATCTCTATATCAAGGAATTACCCTCCAAAGACTAAACTATGTAAACACTGCTTTTAGTTTTAAGCAGAGAGTATATGGGAACAGGTTGTAGCTCCATCTTGGAACAGGGTGCAAAAATATCCTATATTGATTCATTCACCGACTTGGCAGCCATACCATGAAATACTTATCGCGAAACTGTTTTATCCTCACTGTACTTCTTCTAGCTGCTTGCGCGGATCAAGAGGAAGCTGCCTCCTCTCCTGGAGCGAGTCCCGTAAAAGAGGCCGCAATCGCAATTCCCGACAGGCACGCAGCTAGAGTCACCGAAGAAATACTCCTGGCTGGGGGAAATGCTGTTGATGCTGCTGTAGCAACTGGATTCGCACTGGCTGTCACTTATTTAGACGCTGGCAACATAGGTGGCGGGGGATTTATGTTGATTCACATGGAAGGTAAGCCCTATTTTCTTGATTATCGCGAAACTGCACCTGGGGCTGCGCACAGAGATATGTTCCTTAATGAACAAGGGGACGTTATCGAAAACTCTACCTTGATTGGCGCGCGCGCTGCAGGTGTTCCCGGTACAGTTGCTGGCTTTTGGGCGGCACACCAACGATTCGGGAAATTACCTTGGGAACAAGTGCTACAACCAGCGATTAAGTTGGCGAGGGAAGGCTTCGTCCCTGCGCGAGTATTGGCTGATGATGTTCAATCACGATTCGACTGGTTTGGCACCGACACCAACTTTAATCAATACTTTGGTGAAGTAAAAGCAGGTGAACTATTCAAGCAAACGGAACTGGCTGCGACTCTCACGAGAATAGCAGAACAAGGCGAAGAGGATTTTTACAAAGGTGATACTGCAAGACTATTAGTAGCCCAGATGAACCAAGACGGGGGGCTCATTAGCCTAGAGGATCTTGCAAACTACGAAGCAATATGGCGAGAACCACTCAAGGCAAATTGGCGCGATTTTGAAGTGGTCTCTGCACCGCCACCAAGTTCGGGTGGATTTGGTGTAATACAACTTTTGAAAATGAAAGATTACTTAAATGAAGAATTCAAAGACCTCGAACATAATTCGGCCCAATACGTTCACTTAGTTGCCGAAATGGAAAAACGGGTATTCGCAGATCGAGCAGAATATCTAGGAGATCCTGCATTTGTAGACATCGACATGTCAGAACTCGTTAGTGATAGTTATATCAAAAGACGCGCAATGGAAGTTGATCCGTTGCAAATATCTCAACTTGAACATGTCGCACCCGGACTAGAATCACCCAATACAACTCACTATTCGATTATCGATGGTGATGGCAACGCAGTATCGAATACTTATACCATCAATTGGTCATATGGTTCAGGGGTTGTCGTGTCCGGCGCTGGATTTCTTTTGAACAATGAAATGGATGACTTTAGTGCGAAACCGGGTACTCCCAATATATTTGGCGTGGTTGGAAATGCGGCCAACGAAGTTCAACCTGGCAAGCGTATGCTTTCGTCCATGTCCCCAACACTGCTCATCAAGGATAATGAAGTCCAACTGGTTATTGGTACTCCCGGGGGTTCAACTATTTTCACCTCAGTTTTCCAAGCTATTATCAATATTCTGGATTTTAATATGAGTCCATTTGAGGCAGTTGCTGCTACACGTTTTCACCATCAGCTGCTGCCCCCAGATTTGATCACGCAAAGTCCTTCGCTACCTCTTTCAGACAATACAATTGAGGGATTGGCTGACAAGGGATATCGGGTTGAGCCACATAGTTTTGAGTTTGGCGATATCCAAGTTATCTGGCGAGATAGTGACAAATTGCGCCCTGCATCCGATCCGAGAGATAGGGGTGTGTCGAAGATTGTCGAGCTACCAAATAGGTAGCCTCAGTAGGGCCTAGCCCGAGCTTACATACAAAAAAGGGGGCACTATATAGCTGCCCCAGTTTGACTGACACTTCTATTCAGGGACACTAGTCCCACAGGAGTGAGCTAAATGGATTAATACCCAGCTTAGGACAGGCTCACATTTATACAGGAAAAAAGTGCTTTGATCGATTTTCATAGTACGCCTCGCACTACAACTACTATTTTTTTATTCTGTCCCTTTACACGCCGAACGCTCTCCCAAGTTATAGCGAGAAGCGCTCGCGCAAAAAGCGCGCTATGCCATCCTCGTGGTTATGCCCAATCACGGCGCTCGCAAATTTTTTGATTTCAGCTTTCGCGTTTTCTGGGGCATAGCTTTCATCAGCTAGAGCAAACATACTTAGATCGTTATCACTATCGCCAAAGCAAATTACGTTTGTTGCTCCTAATTCATTCTTTAAATTGGTAACTGCCGCACCCTTACTAGCACGACAGTGATGAACATCCATCCAGACAAATCTCTTATCTTCTAATGCTGCCCCGGAGTAGGCAACTAAGTTTTCGTGCGCATTGAATTTGCGCCACATTTCGTTAACAGTACCCGCAGCGCCAATCATACTAATATTGGTAACTTGACTATTCGCGGACAGCGCGCCTAAAGGCAAAAGCCATGCCTTGCTGCGCGAAAAGTACTTTTCGATAAGTTCCTTTTCTACATCATGACGCGGTGTGGCATGAAAAATGTGATGACGATCATTCTCGACGGCATGAACAAATGGAGTAATCCCTTGTGAAACCGCAGTATCAATTACAGTTGAAATCTCAGCGCTGTCGAGTAGGTTCTCAAAAGCAAATTGCTGAATCTGAGGGTCCCATATAGTCACCCCATTATTGTAGATTTGAGGCAAATCAAAATCATGCCCGTCAATAATGTTCTGCGCCGAAAGCATAGAGCGCCCTGTTGCTACCGTGTAGGCAATATTGTTTTTGCTTAATAGATAAAGCGTTTCTTTCGTAAAGGGCGAAATTTCAGATTCATTATTTAACAGCGTGCCATCTAGATCGAAAAAAATAAGATGCATAAGTATTTCTATAGCTCAAGATTACGGGCAAAGAATTAGCCCTACATTCAAGGTAAGTGTTGTGAATAGCTATTGCGCAGCGATTTAGACTTCTGCTGCAAAATAGCTTGCCTGTTTTATAGCCGCCTTAGCGTCCAGTTCAGCAGCTTTGTAGGCGCCGCCAATCAACTCAACAGGCAAGTCGCTATCTCGCAACGCATCGAAAAGGCTACGCTCAGACTGCTGGCCAGCGCAAATAATAATGGTATCGACATGAAGAACTTCTGTTTTCTCCTCGCGCCTAATATGTAATCCAGCATCATCAATCTTTACATACTCTACTGCATTAAGCATTTTCACTCCGCGCCGTGCCAACGAAAGGCGATGCGTCCATCCAGTGGTGAGGCCTAGACCTGTCTCTTATACACATCTCCGAGCCCACGAG
>CAJXQP010000049.1 GCA_913058275.1 uncultured Gammaproteobacteria bacterium
CTACACCTCTCTATTCGTCGGCAGCGTCAGATGTGTATAAGAGACAGGTTGTAGTGCATCGATCGAATCTTCTTCGATGTACGTCAGGCGACTAACCTTGCAGCCTTTCGGAACGAGTTGTCCTGGTATGCCCTTATAGGCAAAAAAGCTCGCGGGAACCTGGCCGCCAACTATGATTAGGTGTTCAACACCGTCTAAGGTCTGCAGAACCTGCTCGGGGAAGTAGGGTAGACGTTCTACAGCTACCGCTCCAGGACCGCCATCTACGCGCGCAGGGAAGGTGCCGGTCATCAATCGGCAACCTGTTTTACTTGCTATCTTGCTAGCTGCTGCGAGAGCGGCTGGGTCAGTAGCATGATGCTCTAGAAGCATCACAGTGCGACCACCTTTCTCTAGAAGCGGCGCTATCCTTTCGATCGGCTGTTCATCTATTTTACTGCGCTGTGGCAGTGCATTCGGCATCACCGGCCCTGAGCTCTCGCCCCAGGCTGTATCCGCACCCATTATCAGTGTAGCGATCTGGCCGTTAGAGCCTGCGCTCTGGCGTAGGGTGGCGGTGTACGCGTCCGCGCCGTCCTGAGCGAGGGTTTCATTGGTACTACAAGACTTGATCCAGGAAGAATAATTCTTCGCGAGCGTTTCAATATCTGAAGTGAGTGGTGCATCGAAGCCAACATGGTAATTCGGATGGTTTCCGACAATATTGATTATGGGTGAATTCGCGCGGCGCGCGTTATGCAGATTTGCAATGCCGTTCGCCAAGCCGGGGCCTAAGTGCAGTAGTGTGGCGGCGGGCTTGCCTGTCATGCGCGCGTAGCCATCGGCGGCGCCGGTGCATACGCCTTCGAAAAGTGCGAGCACAGACTTCATTTGCGGAACGCTATCGAGAGCCTGAACTAGATGCATCTCGGAGGTGCCGGGATTTGCTATGCAAAGCTCGACTCCGCAGTCTGCCAGTGTTTCAATTAATGCGGTTGCTCCATTCATGTGTGGCTCTCCTTAGATCAACAAACCGCGAATTTGATCGCGGAAAAGTTGGACATCATAGCATCAAAGACTGAACTGTTAAGTAGGAGTTCAATAGCCGTCAGAGGAGTCCGTAGTGGCTATAAGCATCGAGCAGCGCGAATACGTAGCGCACATCGTTGACCTGCTGCAATTTATTAGGCCGGTCGAATCGAAGTCCATGTTTGGCGGATTTGGCATGTTCCTTGAAGGCTTAATGTTCGGTCTAGTTGCCGGCAATGAGCTCTATCTGAAAGTCGATACCCAAAACTTGCAGGATTACGAGGATCTTGGCTTGCAAGCCTTCAGCTTCGAGAAGAATGGTAGGCAAATCAAGATGAGTTACTACCAAGCACCGGAAGAGGCTATGGAAGATGCTGAGCTTTTAAGTGATTGGGCCTCCAACGCTTACGATGCAGCTATGCGCGCTGCCGCGAAGAAAGGCGGTAAGCGAAAGAAACAGTAAATAGCTGCGGATAGCCATTTGGTTTACACTGCGTGCTTCATAAATTGCTTGTCTAGGGGCACGCCATGAAATCTCGACTTCTTACTTTCGGTGCACTGACCGCCACTGTCTTTGGTCTTTGTGTGACATCTGCGCAGGCGCAGGATAGCGACTATGTCGTACCGCGAACCGAATATGGCCAGCCTGATCTAAATGGCGTGTGGAATTTTAGTTCCTTTGTTCCCATGCAGCGTCCTCCTCAATTTGCCGACAAAGAGTTTCTGACACCTGAAGACATCGCCGCGATTGCTAGTCGGACCGAAGCGGGTTTGCAAGCGTTGAACAATATCGGTGTTGGTGGCTACAACACGTTCTGGGTTGAGAACGCTGGCAGGGGTGACAACACGCGCACCTCACTCATTACCTACCCTCGCAATGGTCGGGTGCCGGAAACAGTTGAGGGTGTGTCGGTTCAGATCGGCGGTCTTGGCCCGGACGAGCCTGGTGTGCGGCCAGTGCGAATGGTTGTCGGTGGTATTGCGAAAGACGGCCCCGAAGATAGAGGCACGTCCGAGCGATGTCTCGTTGGCTTTAACTCAGGCCCGCCATTCACACCAAACTTGTACAACAATAATGTGCAGTTGATTCTGGGTAAGGATACTGCCGTTATCATGACCGAGATGATTCACGATGCGCGTATCGTGCCACTAGACGGCCGCGATCATATTGACGATAGCATTCGCCAATTCTCTGGTGATTCACGGGGTTATTGGGAAGGCGATACCTTGGTTGTAGAGACTAGAAATTTCAACGACCTGACGCAGAGTTTCAGTGTCTTCGGTAGTTCCATCGATAAGGTTCTTACCGAGAAGTTTACGCGTGTCGATGAATTCACAGTTAACTATGAGTTCACAGTCGACGATCCTAGTACATTTAAAGACAAGATCACTGCTGTGATACCGATGGCGAAGCTTGATGGCTTGATGTACGAGTACGCCTGCCATGAAGGTAACTACGGCATGGTCAATATACTTCGCGGCGAGCGCATGGAAGAACAGCGAGCTAGTGAGAGTGGTCAATAAGGAACAGGGGAGGAAGTGAGCTTTCTGGGTTCGTTTCCTCCACTACTTCTCTTAATACTACTTAACTATTACGCTTCATCTGGATCCAGCGAAATCATATGCGACTTTGCATAGCGATCTCCGTATACCGAATCTCCACTAAACACCTTTCCTGCTCGGGCTAGCTCTTCGCTGCTGATCGACAACTGGGTCGCCTGGGCGTTCTCTTCGACATATTTTACGTGCTTGGTGCCGGGAATTGGTACGAAGTTAGGATCTTGAGCTAGCACCCAAGCTAGGGCGAGTTGCGCTGGCGTGCAAGAATTCGAGGCGGCGATTTCCTGCAAAACGGCTAACTGCTGACTATTCTGCTCGAAATTTTCACCCATAAATCTTGGCATGGTGTGTCGCATATCGTCACCGCCTAGGGCAGACATGTCAGTGATTACGCCAGTAAGAAACCCCCGCCCAAGGGGACTAAAAGGGACGAAACCTATCCCCAATTCCCTGCAGCAATCGAACACCTTGTTCTCGGGTTCGCGGCTCCACAGAGAATACTCCGATTGCACCGCACTGATCGGGTGTTCGCGGTGAGCCTTCCTTATGGTTGTAGAAGAACATTCGGACAGACCGATAGTACGAATCTTGCCGGCGCTAACACAGTCGGCTAGCGCGCCTACGCTTTCTTCGATTGGGACATTGAAATCACGGCGATGCAGATAATACAAATCGATGACATCAGTGTTCAGCCGGCGAAGGCTGTCCTCGCAGGTCTTCTTTATGTTTTCAGGGGTGCAATCAATGGCGCGTTTTCCATCTCGGTCGACGATCCCGCACTTACTAGCAAGAATGAACTCATTGCGCCGGGCAGGCAGAACCTCGCCAAGAAGGGTCTCATTGTGGCCCAGGCCATACAGGCTGGCGGTGTCTAGAAAGGTATAGCCGATATCCAATGCTCGGTGCAGGGTGCGTTCCGATTCTTTTCGGTTCGCTGCTCCGTAGGATTGAGACATGCTCATGCAGCCTAATCCTAGGGCGGAAACCTGTAATTCTCCGAGTTGCCTAGTCTTCATAATTTTTTTATATCCACACTGTAGTTCCCGTTAAAATGGTAGAGATTCTATCATGTTAGTTCTCGTTCAGATTCTGTTCATACTCGCTCGCGTACTCTCCAACTCTTAGCGGAAAAGAGCTAGCGACAGGCAACCTCGCAAGACCCACACTAATTAGCCTGTTTGCTGGTAGCACAGTCTGCCGCAAATCCTCACTCAACTAATGGCGGTTAGAGAGTGGGGATTTTTTATGTCTCGATAAAAGTAAGGGTCCTCGCGCTGGGTTTCTACCTCTCTAGTCAGAACTAACATAGTTTCACTGCTTGTTTGATCAATAGTAAATCTTTGATAAGATTGCAAAATTCCCGCAATCACAAGAATTAGACAGTGGTTCATAAAGTCCAGATGATTTCCTCTCCTCAAGCACGCCAATACGCACCTCGCGGGGCTTCAATACGTGTTTATTCTGCGTTCGGGTTAATTTTCTTACTATTCACTCTAGCAATGCTCCCGCACTCGCGAGCTACGGCGCTAGAGGCTATCGAGTCCCCTGAGTTATACGCACTGCCGGCGGATATGAGTGGCGTAAATTTCTACTTAATTACTGTGGATGTGGGTAGCAGGGTATGGGATAACTTCGGTCATACCGCGCTACGCGTAATCAACGAAAACACCAATACCGATGTGGTCTTCAACTGGGGTTTATTTCGTATCAACGGCGGCCCGGTTTCATTTTCCTACAATTTCTTTAAGGGAATAATGAACTATGAACTGGGCACGCAATCACCGAATCAGGAATTCGCGATGTATCGCTCGCAAGAGCGCAGTGTTTGGCAGGATAAAATCAACCTAACCAATCCGCAGAAGGAAATCCTCTACCGGCGTCTGCTTTGGAATCTGCAGGCAGAAAATATTGTCTATCCGTATCACTATTTTTTCGATAACTGTACAACCCGGGTACGTGATTATCTCGATGAGGCCTTGTCAGGTCGAATCGCCGGCGTGAATGACGGATTCGCCGATAGTACATTTCGGGATCAAGTTCAGGCGCATTATGAATCGGTGGCGGTGATAGGGTTCTCACTCGATGTGCTGATGAACAGTAATATCGATAGATTGATGAGTGAATGGGAAGAAATGTTTCTGCCGCTCAAACTTCGGGAGAGCCTGTATCTAGTGGAGTCCGATGTTGCAGAAAATGGAGTGCGCATTAAGCTCTTGTCTGACCGGCAGGAGGTCATGCTGTTTGCCGCGCCAACGGTAGAGACAGATCCTTATAAGATAGCCTCTGTCGGTCTCTTAGCTCCGGTGTTGATGTTATTGTTGATGCTAAAGAAGACTCCCATGTCGTATTTCGCGACACACTCTAGAATCGGTTTAAAACTTCCTGGGTTTAATTTTCGCCTGCTGGGCTTGCTGGGTATCCTGACTGCCTTGTTCAGTGGTATCTACGGCATACTCATGCTGGGGAGTTGGTTCGTATCCGAGCATCTGGATTTACACCACAATATCAATCTGCTGCTGTTCTGGCCTACCGACATCTTGGGCCTATTTGTGGCGATGCGCTGGTTGGTGTTTTGCAAGCCTTGGCCCATGACCCATAACGGCACACCATTTTTGAATTACTACATGATGGCGCACCTGTTAGGCATGGTTGTCTATGCAGGGGTGACATTCTTGCAGTTGGTCGATCAAGCTACTATGGATATCGGCGTGTACGTTCTACCCGGTTTTGCTCTGTTTACAGTATTAATTTGGCTCGTAGGTTTTGAACCGGCTAAACCGAAAGATAAATTCTTCTGATCAACCGCGGTCAAGTCGCTGGATAGGTTCAACATATGACAGAATTAATTAGCTCGGTGGCCAAGCGTGCCGATGAAATGCATCCGATGGCTGCGAAAGTGGCCCGAGCTTCTGCTAGGCAGAAGCCGCTGTGCGAATGCACGGCGACGGAGGCACGCGAGATGCGTGAGTCACTAGGCAATTCGTTCGCTCCACCTAGTTGTGAGTTGGAGAGCATCAAAGATCACTGGTTGCCTAGTAGCGGCGGTGAACTGCGGGTTAGGCGCTATCAACCCAAGTCACTGTCTACGCAGCTTGCGCCAGCTCTGCTGTTTTTCCACGGTGGTGGCCATGTTTTGGGCACACTGGATGGTTACGACACGTTCGCCCAGCAGCTGGCGCGATTGGGAAATTGCGTGGTGTTGTCGGTCGAGTACCGTTTAGCGCCGGAAACAAAATCTACGGGAATCTATCAAGATGGGTTCGATGTCTACACCTGGCTTCTGAGCTCAGGTGAAGAATTAGGTATAGACACCGGTCGCATCGCTATTGGTGGCGATAGTGCCGGTGGCAATATATCGATAGCCGTGATGCTGAAATGTAAGCAGCATAAGATCGCACAACCTTGTTATCAGGTGCAGATATATCCCGGCATCGATTACCAAATGGGTTACCCCTCAATCGAAGAATTTGCAGAAGGCTATTTTCTCACCAAGGCTGACAAGCAGTGGTTTCGAAGTCAATTTCTGGAATCTGAAGAGCGCGCTAGTGCCCCGACGGTTTCATCGCTGCTGGCCGATCTCACTGGCCTTCCTCCGGGTCTAGTGATTACCGCCGGCTTCGACCCGCTGCGCGATGAAGGCGAAGCTTTCGCAAAACGTCTGTCGGACCACGGTGTCGAAGTTGAGCACGTGTGCTACACAGATATGATCCACGCGTTCGTGTCTTTCGCGGGCGGAATTCCTGCCGGAATGACAGCACTGGAAAAAATTGGTGATGCGATGCAGCGTGCGTTCGCTGACTAAGGCTTTTTGTCCAAAAAAAAGGCCGAACACAAGGTTCGGCCTAACTTCCAAACTTAAAAATTCAGTTGATACTATCCATTGCTTCCTATTACTTACATCGTAGTGATTAGCTGTAGTTGTTAACTAAGGAGTAGAGATTTGTACTCGGCGATTCTGCTGATAGGCACGATCATTTGATCCGCGGTCTGCAGGCTGTTCTTCACCATAACTAACAATCTCTATCTGGCTGCGTGATGCGCCATTAACGATGAGATAGTTTTGGATTCCCTCAGCACGGCGTTCGCCCAGTGCCAGGTTGTATTCTCTTGTGCCACGCTCATCTGCGTGACCTTCCAGACGAATTCGTTTGTTTGAATTCGCGGCGAGGTCTCTGGCGTGAAAAGTCAATACATCGCGATCTGCAGGGCGGAACTCAGACATATCAAAGTCGAAATAGAAGACTCTTGTGTTGAGCGCGGCTGCCGCAATTCTTGCTTCTGCTGCGGCGGCACGGGCAGCTGCTTCTGCTGCAATTTCTTGCGTGCGCCTAGTAGTCGCGTCGATGCCAGATTCAGTCTCAGCTACTACTTCAGTTGCTGCTTCTTCGCCAGTTGAACTACAAGCGGCTAAGCTGAATAGGGCCACAAATAGCAGGACAAATTTAGTTGATTGAGAGAATTTCATGTCGTCTCCTAAGGTGTATCTAGTGGAAGTCTGTGCTTTTGCTGCTTTTTTCAATTTTTCTTGGAATTACAGCGTTCATAAAAAGAGCGCAAGGATAACGTAATTGAGGTTTAAAGCCAACGAGTGATGGCCATTTGCTGCTAAATAAATACAGAAAACGGGCTACATCAATTCAATTCACAGGGTCTGTGCAATTCCGAGCAATTGCTCGATTATTGCTTATCAAGCACTGGGAATAATGATAATCTTCGACCACTTTCAATTTCTAACTATAAATTCAAATTAAACATGTCATTCCTAGTGCCTAGCCGCTAAGCGCTATGATTGGGGCGGCTATAGCCCGGAACAACAGGAGATTTACATTGAACGCTGACTTTACCACTGAAGAGCTGCAATTCGAGATCGAAGTTCGAGAGTTTTTGCAGAACGATTTTCCGGCCGAATACCGCGAAAAGGTAGATGCGGGCATTCGTCTGAGCAAAGATGAATTGGTGCACTGGCAGAAAATTCTCTACAAAAAAGGCTGGGCGGCGCCCAGCTGGCCGGCAGAACATGGAGGCACAGGCTGGACCGCAACTCAGAAGCATATCTTCGCGACTGAGATGGGGTTGATCGGCGCGCCAGAACCAGTCCCTTTTGGGATGAAGATGGTGGCACCTGTCATCATGGCCTACGGCTCGGATGAACAGAAGCAGAGGTTTCTGCCAGACATTCTCGAGAGCAATGTGTGGTGGTGTCAGGGATATTCTGAGCCTAACTCAGGTTCAGACTTGGCTTCACTGAAGACATCTGCCGTTATAGACGGTGACGAATATGTTGTGAATGGCAGTAAGACCTGGAATACCTACGGACAATATGCAGATTGGATTTTCTGCCTGGTACGCACCGATACCGGCGTTAAGAAACAGGAAGGTATTAGTTTCTTGCTGATCGATATGAAGACACCGGGTATCACCCTTAAACCGATCGTGTTGTTAGACGGCCACGCGGAGGTTAACGAAGTATTTTTCGATGACGTTCGGGTGCCTGTCAGCAATCTGATAGGCGAAGAGAATAAGGGTTGGACCTATGCCAAGGTATTGTTAACTCATGAGCGCACGAATATTTCGGGCATTCCTCGTGGCAAGCGGCGCCTCGCCGCGCTGAGGCGATTGGCTGGCAATACCGACGATGGCTTCGGTGGCACGATGCTTGCGGACGCGGCATTCAAGATGAAGCTCGCCGAGGTTGAAATCGAACTTCAGGCCTTGGAATATTCAGAGCTACGCACTCTGGCAGCATTGAGCGTAGGTAAGGCGCCTGGCCCTGAATCGTCGATCCTAAAAATTGTAGGCACAGAACTGGCTCAGGAGATGGATGAAATGTTCGTCGATCTGGCTGGCTACAATTGCTTACCTTTCGTGCCTGAGCAGTTTGAAGACGGCTTCCAAGGTGAGGCAATTGGCCCCGGGAACACCGCGGCTGCAGCACTGACCTATTTTAATAACAGAAAGCTAACGATATTCGGTGGCTCGAATGAAATTCAACGCAACATTATCAGCAAGGCTGTATTGGGTCTTTAGCGAGCTTGAAAGAGTGTCGACTAAGATTTTTTAGCTGAAACTGTAAACAGATTTAGAGAGGAATTATTGTGGATTTTTCGAACACTGAAGAGCAACAAATGCTGCAAGAAAGCGTGCAGAAATTTGTTTATAAAAGTTATGACTTTGATACACGCAACCAGATTGTCGCTAGCGAGAAAGGGTTCAGCCAGGAAAACTGGGACCTCTTTGGCGAGCTAGGTTGGTTGACCGTTCCCTTCAAGGAAGAAGATGGTGGCTTTGGCGGATCTGCCGTAGACCTTGTGGTGATGATGGAAGAATTTGGTAAGGCGATGTTGGTTGAACCCTTCATTGCGAGCGCCGTACTTTCAGGTGGTTTGATAAGCGAGCAAGGCAGTGCGCAGCAGAAGGCTGAGCTACTTCCTAAAATTATGGAAGGCAAGTTGCAGCTAGCCTGTGCCTATGCAGAACAAGGCAGTCGATTCAATCTTGCACATATAAAGACATCAGCCACTGTAACTGGCGACACTGTCGTGCTAAATGGCAGCAAGACCGCAGTTTTGAATGGTTCGAATGCCGAGATCTTGTTGGTTGTGGCGCGCGAGTCGGGCGCAGTAACGGATAGCGAGGGTATCTCGGTATTTATGGTAGATGCCGCTAGCGCAGGCGTCTCGGTTCAAGCTTTCACCAATGTGGACGGAAAGAAGTCTGCAGAAATCAGCTTGAAAGATGTAAGTGTGCCGGTTTCACAAAGGCTGGGGGCTTCAGGCTCCGCTTTGCAGGCATTGCAAGATAGTGTCGATCGCGCCACGCTAGCAGTGAGCGCGGAGGCAGTTGGAGCGATGGAGTCGTTGTTACACAAGACTGTAGAGTACAGTAAGACTCGTAAACAGTTCGGCACGGCCATCGGTACCTTCCAGGCATTGCAGCATCGCATGGCAGACATGTTTATCGAATGCCAATTGGCGCGTTCAATCGTGATCATGGCGGCTATGAAGTTAGACGGCGGCGAAGACGCAATTGAAAAAACTAAGTCGGTCTCTGCTGCGAAGAGTCGCATCGGCAAGGCGATACTAAAAGTTGGTCAGGACGCTATTCAGATTCATGGCGGTATTGGCATGACTGAGGAGTTAGATGTTGGTCATCTTTTTAAGTCGGTTACTGCTGCGGAAATCATGTTTGGCAATACTGATTTCCACACCCAGCGATTCGCGTCGCTCTAAGAGAAGTTTCCATGACTCTCTCTAATAGCCGCCGTAACTCGGTAACTACGCCGTGAGCGAACTAATTTTAGTTCGTCACGGGCAGGCATCATTCGGCAAGGCTTCTTACGACAAGCTGAGCGAGAAAGGAATCGAGCAAGTCAAGATTCTTGCGCGGCACTGGCAGGACGTGGGCGAGCAGTTCGATCATGTCTATAGTGGCACACTACTGCGGCAGAGAGAGACGGCCAACGAGTTGTTGTCCTTAGTCAAAGGCGCGCCGACGGCCTCTATCGAAAACCCGGCATTCAATGAATACAACGGCGATCCCTTAATGCGCGTTTATCTGCGTGATCACGCAGCAGACGATGGCTTCGATACGCCTTTCTCTTGGCCAATAAAAGATGAACGTCTATTTCAGACGGTGTTCGAGGCTGCCTGTGCAAAATGGATTCGTGGCGAGCTGAAGCCGGGTTCGGAAGATGCTAACTTCGAATACTGGGAAAATTTTCAACATCGTGTCTATGCCGCGGTCGATGAAATCATGGCCAGGCATAACAGCGGCTCGCGAGTCTTAGTTTCAACCTCTGGTGGTGTCATAGCCATGGTGATGCAAAGAGTATTGCAATTTCCAGATCAAGGAGTTATCACGACAAACTGGATGCTGCGCAATAGTTCAGTGAGCCGTGTTAAATACGGGCAAGGAAAGGTATCCTTATCCCAGTTCAATAGCTTGCCCCATCTCGAAAGATCGGGTTTGCAAGAAATGATCACCTACAGATAAAGCAAAGGAATTCGCTTTGACGAATAACGTACTAGTCGATCAAGCCGGCAGCATACGCGAGGGTGAGGAGTTAGATCTCGATTGCCTTCGTCAGTACTTGGAGCCTGTGCTAGGCAGTGCCGTGGCAACCCTAGAGGTTAAGCAATTCCCCGGGGGATTTTCCAATCTTACCTACTTGTTGAGTAGTGGGGATGATAAGTGGGTGTTGCGCAGACCGCCCTTCGGCAGCACAGTAAAATCAGCTCATGACATGTCGAGAGAGTTTAAGATTCTATCGGCTCTGCAGAAAGTTTATTCCTACGGACCAGTGCCCATTCATTTCTGTGAGGATCACGAAATCCTTGGCTGCGATTTCTATCTGATGTCTTATATCGAAGGATTGGTTATCCGCAGAGAATATCCGCAAAGTCTAAGCCTTAGCCCGGACCAGATACGTCAGCAGCTCTTCAATTTCTTCGACGTATTAAGCGAGCTACATTCAGTTGATCTTGTTGAAGCTGGGCTTGATACCTTTGGTCGTCCCAAAGGCTACGTTAAGCGGCAGGTAGAGGGTTGGTGTAAGCGCTGGGGCGATGCGGTCACGCCAGACACGATTAACTGTGATTCAACCATGCAGTGGTTGCATGACAACATGCCGGCCGAGAGTGGCAAGGCCAGCGTTATTCATAATGATTATAAGATGGACAATGCGATCTTCTCAGCTGAAAACCCGTTGAACGTGATTGGTGTTCTAGATTGGGAGATGGCTACCGTGGGTGATCCACTAATGGACCTTGGTTGTACTCTTGGTTATTGGGTCGAAACAGGGGATCCCGACTTCTTTCGCGAGTATAGAACTATGCCAAGTGATATCGAAGGTGCGCCTACCCGTGCGGAGATAGTTACTCGCTTCCAAGAGAAGACAGGCATTGCTGTGGATAACTTTCCGTTCTACTTTTGCTTTGGTTTATTTCGGCTCGCGGTGATCGGTCAGCAGATCTACTATCGCTATTATCAAGGTCTCACCAAGGACAAACGCTTCGCGATGATGGTTAAGAAAACCCATGTCCTGCAGCAGATGTGTGAATTGATTATGGCTGAGAAAATAACCACATAAAAACTCTATCAGAGATACGCTCATAGGAACTCTCCATCTGGACATTGTTGAGATGCGATTTCTTTGCACGTAGCTAGAATTAGGAATAAAAAATGACTTTCGATATAAGCGAACTCTTTTCCGTAGCCGGCAAGGTGGCAATAGTCACAGGTGGCTCCAGAGGTATAGGTAAGATGATTGCCGAGGGCTATGTTGCCAATGGCGTCAAAACCTATATCACTGCTCGTAAAGCTGATGCTTGTGAGGCAACTGCCAAAGAGCTATCAGCTCAGGGAGAGTGCATTGCGATTCCAGCGGATCTATCTACCAAAGAAGGTAGAGACTCATTCGTGAATGAAATTAAAAAGCGCGAACAGAAGATCGACATACTCGTAAACAATGCTGGCGCTGCCTGGGGCGCTCCCTTCGAAGAATATCCAGATGAAGGCTATGACAAGGTTATGGACATCAATGTAAAGGCGATATTCACGCTAACTCGCGACCTAATGCCCTTACTTTGTAAAGATTCAAGCCAGGAAGAGCCGAGTAGAGTCATCAACATAGGCTCTATTGACGGACTTCGTGTCTCTTCTATGGATAATTTTGCCTATGGGGCGAGTAAGGCCGCCGTCCACTTTCTCACTAAGAATCTGGCAGTACGATTGGCGCCTAAGGGGCTTACAGTGAATGCGATCGCGCCAGGCGCATTTGAGAGCCAAATGATGGATCACACACTGAGTAAATTCCGCGACAAGATAGAAGAAGAAAACCCGCTTGGTCGAATAGGCCGTCCGACTGACATGGCAGGACTGGCGCTATTTTTGGCCTCTAATGCATCTAAATATATGACGGGGCAGGTGATAGCTATTGACGGTGGGCGCAACTTAGGGCCCCGCTAGCTTCTTCCCCCTATCGAATCCAGCCCGCTGGATTCCCGTCCTAACCGCATGGCTTAAGTTATCTGGCGCCCATAGAGAGGCGTTTTGTCGCGAAACCCCTTCATTGTAGTGCGCTTCAATGGTACTTTTACCGCTCTTTAGTATTCGTAGATAAGAGTAGCCCGTGAATCCAGTTAGCCTTCCTAAAATAGTAGTAGTCTGTGTCGCCTTCGTAAGTGGATTCTGCATCATGACGGTGGAGATGTTGGGTGCGCGGATCATGGCGCCGTATTTTGGTGGAAGCATTTCCGTTTGGGGCAGCCTTATTACGGTTTTTATGTTGGCGTTATCTGTGGGCTACCTAATCGGCGGCCGTCTCTCGACGCGCAATCCCAACCCCAAGACATTTGCGCTCTTTTTTATCTGTCTCTTATACACATCTCCGAGCCCACGAGACCG
>CAJXQP010000050.1 GCA_913058275.1 uncultured Gammaproteobacteria bacterium
GCCTCGGTCTCGTGGGCTCGGAGATGTGTATAAGAGACAGCTAATTAGCAGTCACATATCCTGTTCGGCAATCGCGTATATCCCCGGAGCGTTACGCAGATAATTTTTATAGTCCATCCCATATCCGAACAAATACTGATCCGCAACCTCCAAGCCAACAAAGTCTATTTCGATGCCCGCCTCTTTACGATCGTGTTGCTTATCTAACAGCACCGCGGTATGGACAGACGCGCAGCCTTGCTGCTTGCAGTATTCAACGATCAACTTGAGCGTTGTACCAACATCAAAAATATCGTCGATCAAAAGAACCGCCCGGTCTTTGAGGGATGCGCTAGGAAAAACCTTCCACTGCAAATCACTACCGCTGGTCTCTCCGCGATAGCGCGTTGCGTGCAGATAATCTAAC
The DNA here is from genome assembly GCA_913058275.1 of uncultured Gammaproteobacteria bacterium. GTDB lineage: Bacteria > Pseudomonadota > Gammaproteobacteria > Pseudomonadales > Pseudohongiellaceae > UBA9145. The sequence goes on from CAJXQP010000050.1 coordinate 407, forward strand.
TGTAGCGGAAAATTCAAACGAGGGGCTAGCTTGCCGCTCGTGATTAAGCCGCCATGCATGATGCAAATCATTAACGGATTCTTATCCGCCATCTCAGTTGTGATAGAGACCGCCATCGAATCTAAGACAGTTTCGACTTCGGCTTCACTATGCAGCTGAGTCGAGCGCGCCTGAACTTCTATAATTTGATCAAGCGTCATCTAACTAAGGCTCTTCCGGGATTGCATTTCTTCCTAGCAGTCCATCAATACCATCTAGCGTAGTTGTTGGGAACGCAATATCTGCACCGTGAGAATGAATGATAGCAACAATCTTCAGCAGCACATCCTGTTTTATTTCGTGAAAGCGAATCCAGTTTGTAGTCTTGGTGAAGGTGTAGATAAAAAAGTCTAGTGACGATGGCCCGTAACTCAAGAAATTCACGATCAATGTTTGTTCCTGGTCGATCTCCTCATGCGATTGCAGCATCGCCTTCACATCTTTAACAATAACTTCCATCTTATCGGAGTCTGAATATCGAAGACCGATATTCTCCTTGATACGTCGATTCGACATACGCGATGGGTTTTCTAAGGCAAGTGTATTGAATACCGAATTAGGTATGTACAAAGGTCGTTTATCAAATGTTCGGACCACTGTTAAACGCCAGCCTATTCTCTCAACCGTTCCTTCTATTTCTCTATCCGGCGAGCGAATCCAGTCACCAAGGGCAAATGGACGATCGAGATAGATCATAAGTCCACCGAAGAAGTTGGCAAGCAGATCCTTTGCCGCGAAGCCTACAGCGATGCCGCCTACACCCCCGAACGCCAATAGCGCGGTGATTTCTATACCTACTGTTGGCATCGCTATGAGCACTGCAGAAATAACGGTAGAAAGTCGGAGCAACTTGGCCAGAGCATTCACTGTTGTCGGATCGAGAGTCGTACCTGATGCGTCTGCCTCTTCCTGCTGATTTTCGATTAGACGCTGCTCAGCGCGACTAATGAATCGTACGAGGAATAACGAAATTAAGACTACGAAGGAGAGTTGCCTGAATACAGCAAGATTCTCTGCAGAAAATAGCTCTGTGTCTACATAGCCATCACTTACCTCAACAGCCCAGAGCAGCCCCATGACTAAAATAAACCAACTTAATGGAACACGTGCTGCATCGAATACGGTATCGTCCCAAGCGTTTTTTGTCTTTTCGAAATGTTTTGCCATTACTTTGAGAAAACGCATAGCAACGAAGCGGCCAATCAATGTGATGGTCACGACAGCGAATACCTCCACCGGCCAACCTAAGTCACTCAATAATTCTAACGAAAAAGTATTCTCGGGCACTTTCTAAAATCTCCAATTGATTAGGTTTCTCTAACTCGACTAGCTATGCAAGCTTCAAACAGACAATCTGCCTATTAATTCCTTGGCTTGCTGCCATCTATCACTCTCATACAGGCCTGCATGCTTACTCGCGTTCTTTGCGAGCATGCAGCCAATTCTATTATTGCCCGGTTGTTGCTTCTCATCGAGATAGCTCACTAGCTCTCGCGCCTGATCCGGCTGATTGCAGACCAGCACCATATCGCATCCAGCAGCTAATGCCATGTCCGCGCGCTCGGTTACCGAGCCGGCACTGTGTGCCGCATTCATAGTGAGATCGTCACTGAAGACCACCCCATCAAATCCGAGCTCTCTGCGCAGTAAACTCTCGATCCAGGCTTTGGAGAAGCCTGCACAATGCTCATCAATCTCGGGATAAACAATATGCGCAGGCATTATCGCATCCAAACTCTGAATGCATTTAGCGAAGGGTATTAAGTCGTTCTTTCTGATCTCTTCTAGGCTACGCGTATCAGTTGGTAACTCGGTATGTGAATCTGCCATTACCTTGCCGTGGCCTGGGAAATGCTTTCCAGTTGCCGCCATGCCAGCGTCTTGCATACCTTCGATATAAGCGAGGCCTATATCCCCCACTGTGGCTCCGTCGCCCGAAAATGCTCTCTCTTTTATTACCGGGCTGTTTGCATCGAACAGATCCAGAACCGGTGCGAAGCTAATATCGACTCCATATTGCATAAGCTCTGCGGCCATTGCCCAGGCGCACAGCTTAGCAGCCGCTATTCCCTGCTCCCTATCCTTCTCGTATTCGACGCCGATCGCTCTGAGCGGTGGCAAGGTCAAGAAGTGATCGCGAAAGCGCTGAACACGGCCTCCCTCCTGATCCACTGCAACGAGAAGGTGATCGTTACACTGCTTTATTGACGCTACTAAGTCTTCGAGCTGCGCCACAGATGCGTAGTTTCTACTGAAGAGGATCACACCACCAACCTGAGGATGGGTTAGTAACTCTCTCTCCTGAACATCCACGCTCAGGCCCTTTAGGTCGAGCATGACCGCGCCAGTTTCGGTATTTGTATGCTGCATTTGATTTACTCGACTAGTGAGAAGCGATTATCACAAATATGTTCGAAGCTAGCAAAACCGGTTCTTCAATGGAGTCAGTCGCTTAGCAATTACTTTTAATTTGATGCGTAAAGCGAGGGTAATAAATCGTCCGATTTCGCTTCCATTGCCTGATTAAAACTCACTATAGTTGAGCTTTAACGGAAGCAATAGTTCAATCTTTAGCACTAAAACACTACAAGGAGTTCGTTCATTTAAATTAGTAGGACCCTGGAGACAAGGCGATGAATAAAATTCTGCCAGAAGTTTCTGCCTGGTATCAAGAACTGGTCAGCGGAGCCCTCTTCGAAGTTGTCACAATTGATGAGGTTAATAGCACCATAGAGTACCAACTGCTCGATGGCGAGGTCGGCGAGTACGATCTCAGTATCTGGCGACAGCTTTTTATCAGCGAAGCCGAAGCGCCCGAAGACTGGCGCACCCCCTTCGAGCTTAACCACGAAGATCAAGTCTACTCAGATCAAGTGTTTGTCCCAGAGAACTTCTCTGGCGCGCTTTTCGATATTGAGCCAGAATCACTAGACCTAGGCGATGATTTTCAGATTATCTAAGACTGCGCTCGGATAAAGCTTATAAATCATAGTCCTAAAATTTTATTGTCATTGCCAGATAACTGTATATAATTACAGTATTCTTACCCGCAAAGGACAATAACATGCTTAAGCTCACAACCCGGCAAGAAGAAATCCTCGCCTACGTTAAAGAGTATATGCAGGAGACCGGCTACCCACCTACTCGCTCTGAAATAGCTAGCAAGATGGGTTTCAAATCACCGAATGCCGCCGAAGAACATTTGCGGGCACTGGCCCGAAAAGGCGCGATCGAGGTTCTACCCGGCACATCCAGAGGCATTAAGCTGCCCATTAACGAACAACTAGGCCTGCCCATCATCGGCCAGGTAGCTGCAGGTAGCCCAATCCTCGCGCAGGAATCTATCGCCGACTACTGCAACATACCTCCGGATATGTTTTCACCCAAAGCTCACTACCTGCTCACCGTAAAAGGCACAAGCATGATCGATGTCGGCATCTTTGAGGATGACTTGCTCGCCGTGCACAAAACCGATCAAGCCAAGAACGGAGACATTGTAGTAGCGAGAATTGACGATGAGGTGACGGTTAAGCGATTAGAAAAGGGTCGCAGCAAGTACAAACTCAGCCTGCTTCCCGAAAATCCTGACTTTGAGCCTATCGAAGTAGACCTGAGAAGTTGTGATTTCGCTATTGAGGGGATCAGTGTTGGGGTAATTCGACGCAACATGTAGCCGTAATCTAGCCAAATAGTGCAATAACCTCTCTGTGTGGCAACAACTACGCTGTCACACAGAGCACCTTATCTTAAGAGCCGCTAATCCTTCTTTACGGCCTTCTTCTTAGCCACTTTCTTCTTCGCGACCTTTTTCTTTATGGGCTTTTTCTTTGCTGCCTTGGCCTTCTTTTCCGGCTTGGTAATTACCCATTTGCCGCCTTCATGGTAGGCCTTCCAGCCTGTAGCCTTTTTGTCGACTTCAGTCTGCACATATTGCTCTTTCGTCTTGCGAGAGAAGCGAACTAGCGTCTTATTGCCGGCATCGTCTTCTAACGGGGCCTCTAGAAGAAAATTATACTTTGGATCAATCTCAGACTTATGAGGGAGCAATTCTTCTATATAGGGCGCCCTTGTCTCGCGATTTTTGGGAAACTTACTCGCAGCGAGGAACATACCCGCCGCGCCATCACGCAGCACATAGTGATCTTCCACCGTCTCGCATATTAGTTCTGGCATCTGCACTGGGTCCATCTTCGGCGGAGCAGCTTCGCCGCTTCTTAGAAGCTTACGTGTGTTCTTGCAGTCTTCACTGCTGCAACCAAAATACTTACCAAAGCGGCCGGTCTTCAATTGCATATCTTCGCCACATTTATCACATTCGATAATGGGCCCGTCGTAACCGCGAATCTTGAATTCGCCGCTCTCTATTTCAAATCCCAAGCAGTCTGGGTTGTTGCCGCAGACATGCAGCTTGCGCTTCTCATCGATGAGATAGGGCTCCATCGCCGTATTACAAATCGAGCAGCGATGCTTGCTTCTCAGCAGGATATTCTCCTGCGCCTCGGCCTCTTCCGCCGTATCAGTGCGAATTGCGTCATCGCCAGCCGTCAAATTAATAGTCGATTTACAGCGTTCCTTCGGTGGCAACGCGTAGCCCGAACAGCCCAAGAAGACACCTGTCGATGCCGTTCGAATTTGCATGTGACGTCCACACTTCGGGCACTCGATATCGGTTTCGGTAGGATCGTTCGTCCGCATACCGCCATCTTCGCCTTCCGCCTTTATTAGCTGGCTGGTAAAACCTTCATAGAAGTCGTTCAGCAGCACTTTCCAATTCTTCTTACCACCGGCAACCTCATCGAGAGACTCTTCCATCTTCGCGGTGAAGTCATAACTCATCAACTCGGCGAAACTTTCTTGCAACCGCTCGGCGACGATATCGCCCATCTTCAGCGCGAAGAAACGCTTGCTCTCGGTTCGCACATAGCCACGATCCTGAATCGTCGAGATAATCGAGGCGTAAGTAGAAGGACGGCCGATGCCTCGCTTCTCTAATTCTTTGACAAGGCTCGCCTCTGTGAAGCGCGCCGTGGGTTTAGTAAAATTCTGAGAAGGCTCAAGTAGCTCTAAGTTCAGTGAGTCACCCTCTTCAACTGCAGGCAATACGATATCTTCGTCTTTGGACGGCATCACTTTCAGATAACCGTCGAACTGCATGATGCGCCCCTTTGTTCTCAACTCGAACTCAGCGGCTGCTACAGTGATGGAGGAGCTAAGATATCTAGCAGGTTGCATCTGACAGGCAACAAAGTACTGCCAAATCAACGCGTACAGGCGAACTGCATCCGGCTCCATACCCATTAGCTTCTCGGCCACAGTCTTCACTTCAGTGGGCCGTACCGCCTCGTGAGCTTCCTGCGCTCCCTCTTTGGAGCTGTAGAACATCGTCTCCTGCGTGAGATACTTATCACCGAAGCTCTTGTCGATATAGTTGCGACACATGGCAATAGCGTCATTGCTCAGATGAGTCGAGTCAGTACGCATATAGGTTATATAACCGGCCTCGTAGAGGCGCTGCGCCATCATCATGGTCTTCTTTACTCCGAAGCCAAGTCTCGTGCTTGCGGCCTGCTGCAGGGTCGAGGTGATCAATGGAGGTTTTGGCTTGGATGAGGTTGGTCGGTCTTCGCGCTTCTTCACCACATAGTCAGCGGCTTCCAAAGTCGCCAGGGCCGAGTCAGTATCGGCCTTATTGTCCGGTCGGAAATTGCTGCTATCTTGTCTTACTAACTGACAGCGAAGCTTTTCCTTCTTCTTCGTGTTTAGTTTCGCAAACACTTCCCAGAATTCTTCTGGAATAAACGCGCGAATTTGTTGTTCTCGCTCTACAACCAGACGAACCGCAACAGATTGCACTCTGCCGGCTGACAACCCTCTGGCCACTTTTGCCCAGAGTAATGGCGAAACCATGAAGCCCACAACACGATCTAGAAAGCGCCGTGCCTGCTGCGCCTCCACATAACGCATATCAACTTCGCCAGGCTCCTTGAAGGCATCGGTGATGGCTTTCTTAGTAATTTCGTTAAATACCACGCGCTTATAGCGATCAGGATCACCACCAATGGCTTCCTGTAAGTGCCAGGCAATAGCTTCCCCCTCTCTATCAAGGTCAGTTGCGAGATAGATGTGGTCAGCGTTCTTCGCGAGCTTCTGCAGCTCAGCAACGACTTTTTCTTTGCCCGGCAGAATCTCATAGTTTGCCGCCCAATCTTGCCCAGGGTCGATGCCCATTCGCTTCACAAGTTGTTGTTTGGCCTTCTTTTTCTTGTAGATGGCCTTTTCTTCTGGAGGCATCTTACGAGTCAGGGCTGCTGCCGCTGCACGCGCCTTTGTATCGATAGGCTTGCCGCTGCCACTGGTTGGCAGGTCGCGTATATGCCCAACACTCGACTTCACAATATACTCGTTACCCAAGTACTTATTGATTGTTTTGGCCTTTGCGGGGGACTCGACTATTACTAAAGATTTAGGCATCTGCTATAAAAACTCTCTGATTCTGGCGATTGTGGCTACTCAAACAGCGCACATATATAAGGATAAGTTGGAGGTTGGTCAAGTTTTCTCTTAAAAAAATATTTTTCAAGCGCAGTCGCGAACCCGGACATTCGATAAGCAAGTGGGCAATTTATAAGGGAATTATTGAGATTGAGCCCAGAATAAGTGAGAAGAATATTTATTCAGGGGAAACTGATTTACCGGCACAAGATCACAAATTGATCAGGAAGCAGGCCGCCACAAGAATCGATTCTCACAGCCGGCACTGGGGACCATAGAAAAGCTAACGAAACTGACTATATTAAGGGGTTATCGTCATGCCTAAAGGAATTAATAGTTAGTCATGGCACCATTTTTAGATGCAGGAATTCCATAGTAGAACCGTTAGATACTAACCTCATGACACCAGCCATGCTTGTCTTCTAGCTCGCCCCTTTGGATGCCCACTAACAAGTCATAGACTTTCTGCATGGTCGGCCCAACGTTCGATCCAGCATCGCCTAGTTCGTGCCATTGCCCATCGAACCAAATTTTACCGATGGGTGAAAGCACCGCCGCGGTACCGCAGGCAGCCGCCTCTTGAAATGAGGAGAATTCTGCTCGCAGATCGATAGGTCGCTCCTGCGTACTCATGCCTAACTGCTCCGCAGCTAGCGTCATGATCGAGCGACGCGTAATGCTGGGCAATATGGCATCCGACTTAGGCGTTAGCAGCACACCGTCTTTGGTTACGACAAGAATATTAGCCGAGCCGGCCTCGTCGATATAGCGCGCTTCTTTGGAATCTAGATACAAGGCTTCGTTGGCACCGATCTCCTGCGCCAGCTTGGTCGCAAGTAATCCGCCCGCATAGTTAGCTCCGACCTTGTAGCTTCCAGTGCCTCGAGGTGCGGCACGGTCGACACCGGAAACGGCAAGACTGATTACCGACAGGCCCGCCTGCTTATAATAAGGCCCTACCGGCGAGACGAAGACACGGAATTCGAATTCTTGTGCAGGCTTCAAGCCTAAATTCTCACCGACGCCAATCAGCATGGGTCGTATATACAGGGAGGCACCGGAACCGTAAGGCGGTATCCAGGCGTAATTGGCTCTGACTGCTTCCTCAACGCCGCGCATGAATAATTCTCGCGGTACAGCAGGCATGAGCAATCTAGCTGCGGCGAGATCCATTCGCTCAGTATTTAGGTCTGGACGGAATAGAAGAACACGACCATCCGAAGTAGTCTGCGCTTTCATGCCTTCAAAGCATTGCTGAGCATAGTGCAGCGACGGAGCGCCTTCATGCACTGCAATCAATTCGCTACTAACCAGCTCGCCTTCGTTCCAGCTGCCATCTTGCCAATTCGCGCTGAAGCGAGAGTCGGTTCTGAGATATTGAAAACCAAGGTTTGCCCAATCAAGTGCTTTCTTTTCCGTCTGCATGTTAACTTTTGCGTCCACTGTGAAGACCTACTATTAATCAAAGGATAGCTATCTCGGTATTATCGAGGAAAAGTGACTAAATATCTATGCATCGATTGCTCTGAACATGCCGTGCCAGCTAGCTCTCACCCCATGGCTAGGATAGACTCTGATCGTTTTTAGCACTCAGTCAACCCTCCGCATTCGAGTCAGATAATGAATTTAGTAGATATTGGCGCCAACCTCAGTCATGAGTCCTTCGTCGATGACCTCGATGAGGTCGTGAGCGCCGCACAAGCTGCTGGCGTGTCACATATTATCGTCACAGGTACCGACCAGAATTCGAACGAGGCCGCCATGAGTCTAAGTCAGGCTCAACCAGAGATCTTCAGCTGTACAGCTGGATTCCACCCCCATGTTGCAGAGAGCTTTGATGAAAATGCCCTAGCTTCGGTTCGCGCACTCGCCAGCGAAGACAAATGCGTCGCCATCGGCGAGACCGGACTGGATTTCAATCGCAACCTATCGGCCCCCCAAATACAACTCGAAGTCTTTGAAGAGCATCTCAAGCTCGCAGCGGAGCTTGGCAAACCCTTGTTTTTACACCAAAGAGACGCGCATCCTGAGTTCATCGCACTACTGCGCCAGTATCGCGAACAGATTGTGGGAGGTGTGGTGCATTGTTTCACCGATAACCAACAGGCACTCGAGGACTATATAGCGCTGGATATGTACATCGGCATCACCGGCTGGGTCTGCGACGAAAGACGCGGCACTGACTTACAAACACTAGTGGGGCTAATACCCAGCGATCGCCTGCTAATTGAAACCGACTCGCCGTACCTTCTACCTAGAACGATCCGGCCTAAACCCAAGACCCGTCGGAATGAACCCAAACACTTAGTAGAGGTGCTATATATGCTTTCACGTTGCTGTGGTCGGCCTGCAGAACAGCTAGCCATTGAGACCTGTGAGAACGCAAAGCGGCTATTTGGCGTCGGGCCAGGCTAAAATCCGGCCCTAGAAGCGAATAATTCCCAGAATCGCCAATAGATTCAGTCACCCATTAGCAATTTCGACTGATTTAGCCGCATTTTCACTGAAAAATTGCCCTTGCTTAACGATATGATCAATAAGACTTTAGGCCCTGATACAAAAATGGGCTATATAAAAGAAGAATTTTACGGCGGACTTTTCAAAAACGGCTGAATACCAAAAGATTGCAAGATCGGGCTACGTAGACATCCGTTATCCTGCGGATAATTTATTCGGTGCCCGCTTTGAACCTTGGCACATCAAAATAGCGTAGCAATATCTTCGAGACCGAACGGCCAACCGACCTCCTTCTTGTTTGCGAGGTTCTTCACCACCGGAATTCGAATCCCGTATAACTCTACAAGATGCTCATCCGTACTGATGTCCACTTCCTCAAGATCGAATTGCACAGAGTCTGGCTGCGCGACGAATTCTTGGAGAACCACTTCAGCATGTTCGCAGAGGTGACAGCCAACCGTTGTATAAAAGATGAGTCTATTCAATCTAGCTCTGCCTAACTAAGTTTCTGCGATGCCAGCAAGAATTTGCTCAATAAGTGGCGGTCCCTGGTAGATGAAGCCCGTATAGATTTGCAGCAGATCGGCACCAGCGGCTAGGCGTTGCTGTGCATGATCAGCCGACATGATTCCACCAACTCCTATGATCGGCATACGCTCGCCGACCTCTGCCTTGATACATCTGAGAACCTCTAAGGATTTTTCACTCAGCGGCGCGCCGCTCAGCCCACCCGCCTCTTCTGCATGGGGATGAGAGGCAATCAAGGTTCTGTCTAACGTGGTATTTGTAGCAATGACGCCGTCGAGCTCTTTGCTGAGCAGACTCTCACAGCAGGAGACAATCTGTTCTGCCGTCATATCCGGTGCCAGCTTCACGGCGATGGGTGTGTAGATCTTATGCTGCGCCTGCAGGCGAGCCTGCTCTTGTTTTAACTCATCTAACAAGCTATTGAATTCATCACCGAATTGTAGGTTACGCAGACCCGGTGTGTTCGGCGAGGAAATATTGACCGTAATATAGTCAGCCTGCTGATAGGCCCTTCTCAGGCAGTGAATATAATCCTGGTTGGCCTGTTCCACGGGGGTATCGAAATTCTTTCCAATATTGATCCCCAGTACACCGCGATTTCTTAGCTTGCCGATATTCTCACAGGCATGCTCAATGCCCTTGTTGTTAAAGCCAAGACGATTAATGATTGCCTGCTCATTCTTGAGGCGAAACATCCGTGGTTTAGGATTTCCAGGCTGAGGCCTCGGCGTTAGCGTGCCCACTTCGATAAAACCAAACCCCATCGCGGCCAGGGCGTCTACATAATCGGCATTCTTATCCAGACCCGCAGCGAGCCCAACAACATGCGGGAAATCGATGCCCATCACTCTCTTCGGCTGGGCCTTGCCGGCCGTATTAGCCGCAAGCAGAGCAGACACTCCAAGACCGTCGCCAATTTTCATCGCGTGCAGGGCGAGGTTGTGAGAAGCCTCGACGGGAAGACAGAACAAAATATTACGTAAAAGTTTGTACAAAGAAAATTCGCCCCAGTTCTATAAATATTTAGCCCTGAGCAACGAGGCAAATGAATTTGAATTGTACGCCGTATTTACGAACTATCAAAACCAAGAAGCGACGCCGCTAGTTTTTAGCCACACTCTGCTGCGCCAGCGCCTGCAATTCTCGTAAGACAACCGAAAACATCGCGTAGTCTGGGTCGATCTCCGCCTTGAGAAACGCCAACATTTCCTTGGCTCGACTAAGCGATGTTGCACTCTCTTTGCTCCATCTCTGCACCTTGCTCGCTGCAGAACCGGATTTATCACTCGAGCTGACTATGTTTGCTGTCAAGATACGCTGTTGCCAGGCAAGGTCATCTAGATAGGACTCACGGGCAAGCGCCTGCCAATTATTGCTTACACGCAGTTGGTTTATCATCTTGCCTAACCAATTCAACTGCAGCTCTTCGCCAACCGCGTAGTAGACCTCAACAACGGTCGCTAGTTTTTCGCCACACGTCTGGCTAATGTCAATAAAGCTGGTGGCTGGGAATAGAAACTCACAGCGCGTAATATCTCGCGCTATGTCTTCAGGGACAGAGTCCGCGATTAATCCCTCAAATTTTTCAGCGTACATCTCTTGGGAATCGGGCGGTAGCTTCTGCGGAAACATCTTGCGAATAACCTTAATCTGCCCGGTAAATAGTTTCTGCGCCTCGCCGAATTCCATCACATTCTCTTGATGGCGAAGTAGCCAGCGCGTCGCGCGTCGCAGCAGACGCGTTAATCGCGTCATCATCACCGCTTGCGTATCCGACGACACCTTATAATCCAACGCCTCGACTTGCAGCCAATACTTTTCTATATCAAAAATATCCTTGGCCATCACTGCAGCTTTGACCACATCGTTTGCAGACGCGCCTGTTGAATCAACCATGCGGTAGATAAAACTTGGTCCAACGAGGTTCACAACGAAATTCGCAAGCTGCGTAGCGACCAATTCCCTTCTAAGCGGGTGCTTTGATATTTCAGCTCTATACTTCTTCGCTAAACTCGCGGGGAAAGCGCTATGAAGATACTTCTCTAAGTAGCCATCATCGATATAATCTGCATCAACGAGCATCTGCTTTAGATACATCTTAATATAGGAAGTTACAGTCGATATCTCGGGCCGTGTCAGATACTGCTGCTTCGCCGCTCTCTCTTCTAACTGCTCAGCACTTGGCAGAAACTCCAAATCTCGAATTAGACCAGCGTTCTGTTCAAGATAGGAAATTAAACCCGCGTATTCCTTGTTGCGAAATTCCATTTCGTAGTTGGCTAGACCAATCGTCTGCACCTGAGCATAATTGTTCGCCAGCACGAGCTGAGATACGTCTTCCGTCATGCTATGCAGCAAGCTACTGCGGTTCTTCTCGCTAAGCTGCGCCTTCTTACCCAGCGTGTTCAATAAAATCTTTATGTTGACCTCATGGTCCGAACAATCCACACCAGCAGAATTGTCGATAAAGTCAGTTAGCGACACACCACCATGCATCGCGTACTCAATTCGTGCGAGCTGAGTAAAGCCGAGATTGCCACCCTCACCAATCACCTTGCAACGAAGTTCCTTACCATTTACACGCAGCGAATCATTCGCCTTATCGCCTACCTCTTGATGGTTTTCGGAAGTTGCTTTCACATAGGTGCCGATACCACCATTCCAAAGCATGTCCACAGGGCTAACTAACAATGCAGAGATAAGATCATCGGGCGTAAGCGAATCCGCTTCGATGTCGAAACAACTCTTCATCTGCGCCGTAATTGCTATAGATTTAGACTGCCGAGAAAACACCCCCCCGCCTTTGGAAATCAAACTTGTATTGTAGTCTTCCCATGACGAGCCCAGCTTCTTGAACAGGCGGGAACGCTCAGTAAAACTTCGCGCAGAGTTGGGAGTTGGATCGATGAATACATGTAGAT